>JBBSFA010000069.1:0-8749 GCA_038239185.1 Elainellales cyanobacterium
GAACCCTGAACGGGCGCAAGGGGACTTATCAACTGTTAGATGCGATCGCGCTGCTGCGGCCTGAATTGGCGAAAACCTTGTGTGTGCTGCTGGTTGGGCAGGCAAACCTGCAAGATCAAACCCGGACGCAAGCGCAGGCAAACACGATTAGCCGCGACAGTGCAGTGCAACTGATTGTCCGCCATGAATTTGTCCCAGAGTCAGACGTACAAACCTATTTTCAGCTTGCTGATGGGGTGCTGGCTCCCTATCAAAAACATGCAGGCATGAGCGGCATTTTGATCTGGGCAGCAGTTGCCCAAAAGCCAGTGCTTAGCTCTGACTACGGATTAATGGGAGAGCTAGTTCGGCGCTATCAGTTGGGATTGACAGTGGACTCGACCCAGCCGACCGAGATTGCTAAAGGGCTGGCTCAACTCCTACTAGAATCGCCTGAAGCCATTAGCGATCGCGATCTGATGACCACCTTTGCAGAGCAGAACTCAGCGGAAAAATTTGCTCATACCCTCTTTCAAACTCTTCTTGGGACAGAAGCATGAACAGCCCTCGGATTGCTTGGCTCCTCACCTCTGCTTTTTACTATTGGCATCCCATGCTAAGCTGCCTGACCCAGCAGTTTCCCAACACTCAGGCTTTTGCGGCGAAGTGGCAAGGCTATGCCGCAGGGTTTGAAAATCAGTTCGCCGTGGATGTTGTGGGCAAGCGCAAGATTATCGCTCTAACGCAGTCCACTACAGGCTATGGCTCTAGTTTCACTGCCTTATCCCTTAAGATTGTGGAACGATTATTTCAGTTCAAGCCAGATGTGGTTTTTTCAAATTCTTTTGGAGTCTGGACAATCTTAGCCTTGCTGTTCAAGCCGTTGGGCAACTGGCGGGTCGTCATCGCCTATGAGGGCAGCTCTCCCAGCGTAGACTATCGGAGTTCACCACTGCGGTTAGCAATCCGACGATTGATGGTGCGATCGGCGGATGCTTGCATCAGCAACAGTAGCGCTGGAAAAGAGTATCTGATCGAGATTCTCAAGGCTCCAGAAAGTCGAGTTTTTGCCCATCCTTATGAAGTCCCCTGTGGGCAGGCATTACGGCAATCGAGTCTGGCAGTGCAACCCAAAACATCAGCGCAGCCGACTAAGCGCCCAATCTTTTTGTTTGTAGGTAGCCTGAAGCCGCGCAAAGGAGTTCATCTGCTGCTCGAAGCCTGCTGCTTGCTGCGGCAACAGGGCTACCAGAACTATACCCTACAGGTGATCGGAGACGGAACTCAGCAGCAAGAGCTAATGGTACTAACTGCACAGCAAGGCTTGACCGATCGCGTTCAGTGGATTGGGCGGGTTGATTACCAGGATCTAGGAGCCTACTTTCAGCAGGCAGATGTGTTTGTGTTACCGACTCTGGAAGACACTTGGGGCGTGGTTGTCTCGGAAGCGATGGTGTTAGGGAAACCTGTCCTTTGTTCGCAATGGGCAGGTGCCGCAGAACTCGTAGTTGAAGGAAAAAATGGCTACTGCTTTGATCCACAAAACCCTAAAGAGCTAGCCGAGATCATGAGTCGGTTTATCGATGACCTTGAGTTGGCATCTGTGATGGGGCAATTTGCTCAAGCAGAGATTGCCAAGTATAGCCCTGATGCCGCCGCTCAGTTTCTGGGACAGGTCGCAGCTTTTGTGCTCAAAGCGGATGCCGACCGCAGCAGAATAGGAGGCTGAGGTGAAAACTTTAAAGGGATTGGTTGCTGCCTACGCTTGCCGTCCAGGGCAGGGATCAGAGACTGGAGTAGGCTGGAATCTGGTGAAGGAACTGGCGAAATACCATGAGGTGTGGGTCTTGACACGCGAGAATAATCGATCGGCGATCGAAGCTGAACTGGCTTGCAATCCCATTCCAACGCTGCATGTCGTTTATTGCAACCTTCCCGGACTTTTAGGCAACTGGAAAAAGCTGGGGTGGGCGGTTCATCTTCACTACACGCTGTGGCAATTCCAGGCGTATGCGGTTGCCCGTCAGTTGCATCGCGAGATTCGCTTTGACATTTCTCATCACATTACCTATGGCAGGTATTGTGCTCCTAGCTTCCTGGCATTCTTGCCGATTCCCTTTATTTGGGGTCCGGTTGGCGGTGGTGAAACTGCCCCCTATGCCTTTTGGCAAGATTTTAGCTGGCGCGGACGCGGATATGAATTGCTACGGGATTTATCACGCTGGACGGGAGAACTTAATCCTTTAGTGCGGTTTACGGCGCGTCGAAGTGCGATCGCGCTTGCCTGCACCTCAGAGACGGCGGCTCGCTTAAGTCAGATTGGTGCAAAAAGAATTGAAATGCTCAGCGGTCAGACGGGCATTAATCAGCAGGAACTGGCTCAACTCAAAGCGCTCTCTTCTGCCGAACTCTCCGCTGCCCCGCAACCCGTTCGATTTCTGAGTCTCGGACGGTTACTCCACTGGAAAGGCTTTCACCTGGGGCTAAGAGCATTCGCTGAGGCAAATTTGCCCAATGCAGAATATTGGGTCGTCGGCGAGGGCGCTGAACTGACGCGGTTGGAGGCTTTGGCAGATCAATTGGAAATTGGCGATCGCGTTCGGTTTTTTGGCAGTCTTCCTCGCGATAAAGCGCTCTCTCTTTTGGGCGACTGCGATGTCCTGGTACATCCCAGCCTGCATGATTTTTCACCAACCGTTTGCTTAGAAGCAATGGCAGCCGCTAAACCGGTGCTCTGCCTTAAACTCGGAGGTCCCGCACAGCAGATCAGTGAAGAAACGGGGCGCAGGGTAGCGGGGAACAATCCCGAACAGGCGGTGCGCGACTTAGCGATCGCAATGACAGAGCTTGCAACTAATCCTCAGCTCCGCGCTGGTTTGGGACAGGCAGGTCAAAAGCGGGTCAGCGAACTTTATAACTGGGAAACTAAAGGGCAGGTCTTAATCAAGCTCTACGAAAAAATCGTGGGAGAGGAATCGTAGCGCGATCGCGGAAAGTAGACATCACTACAAGATTCAAATTTTACATTCACTACTGAGGAGAATTTATGGCTGATTCTATTACGCCAATCACGGTGCATGGTTTAGTCTGTCATCGAGATATTAATTTAGCGCTCACTTGTCTAGGTTCCTTGCTGAAATTTTCTGTTCAACCTTTACAGTTAGTGATTCATGACGACGGTTCACTCACTTCTGAGGACACTGAGAAGTTACTAGGGGGATTGAAGAATTCAACAATCATTTTCCGCCGTGAAGCAGACGAGCAAATGGCTGAGCTGCTAAAACAGCATCCTAACTGCTACAAATATCGGCGCGATCACGTTTATGGTTTAAAGCTTTTAGATATTGCCCTATTGAGCTACTCGGATTTTGCTTATTGTGACAGCGATATCCTTTTCTTCCAACCTTTTAACCATCTATTTCATTTTCCTGATGCCAACACTTCAGCCCTCTTTATGAGGGATTATGTGGATGCCTATTCGATGCTTCCCTGGCATCTCATCGGGGTCAATAAGCCTAACTTGGTGAGCAAGGTGAATGCAGGACTGATCTTTTTCCGCAAATCAGCCTATGACTTGGATTTTATTGATTGGTTCTTGGGACAGGAGCAATTTAGGCATAAGGTGAAGTGGCTAGAACAAACCTGTTGGGCTGCGCTTGGACATCGGGTAGGTTGCCAGCAGTGGAATACTGAGCAGGTGGTCTTGATTAGACCTTGGAGCCAACTGACCGATGATCTAGTAGCAGGTCATTTTGTCGGAGAGATTCGGCACCACCTGGATGAGTTTCTAGAGGAGTCAAAGAAAATGACTTACTCGGATGAACCTGCTGAAATTATGACATTTATGCCTCCAGACTGTAATCTTGTAGAACTGGGTCAAGTTCATGCCATGAGGCAATTAAAACGGCTTCGCAACTATCAGAAGATTCCAAATTTGCTGCGCCAGAAATCACTCTGAGAGCTATTTTAGCCACAGATATATAGCAAATGAGAGGTCTAGCGCGATCGCACCAGATGCCAGAGCGCAATTGATGGAGCACTTCCGACCTCATAATCGAAGGCTATATAGGTAAAAGCAAAAACGTCGCCCTATACAGGCGACGTTTTTGCTTTAGGCAAGGGGTTCAACTTAAATCTAAAACCTCTTCCCTAGGTAAGGCTAGACGGTTTTAAAACTGCCAATTCAGATTTAAAGTGTTTATCTCTTGGCTTGAGCAGTTGCCCAGGCTTTACTGGAATATCTTGCCCACCGCGTGGTGTGCCAGAAGAAGAAAAACAGAAAGGCAGAAACCAAAGCGCTGAGGCTCCACTTGATGACTGACTTGCGAAGAGTTAGTCGTTGGGTCACCTGTGTCGCTTTGCTGTTTGCCAATGCTGACTGTCTGGCTTGTTCAGCATCTTTTGCAACCTGGCGCTTTAAGTCTTCGGCAGTGTTGATAGACTGTGTTTCAGTCTGTTTTTTGACTGCTTCAACCAAAGTACTCATTTGATCTGGGGTTGCGCGATCGAGCTGAGCTTGAACTTGTTCAATTTGAGTCATTTGCTGGTCATATTGAGCGTTGATCTGGATCGTCCTTTGAGTATCAAGCTGCATCGCAGCATTGACGACCAGCGGCACAAGCATTAAGAACAAAATTCCTGCCACCAAAGCCGCCCAGGAAAAGATTTTCAGCAGAAGCTTTTCCCAACGACTGCGGTAGTCTGCACCGCCGAAGAATACAAGCACTGCTCCCACTAAAGCGACAGGCATCCGCTCAATTAGCGTATTGACTACGCCTAGCTTCCATTCTGGATCTGTGAAATAAGCGGGTATAAACGCATCTACCAGGTTGAAGAAAGCGATCGCCAAAAGCCCGTAACCCGCCACGCGGCAGGTAGAAACCGACCATAAATTATTATTGCTAGATGATTGAACCATGATCTTTTCTCTATTATTGAAGCAAACTAGGATGCCTGAGATGTACCAAAACTTTCGGCAAAACGGCTTTAGGACTTAAGACTTAGCAAAACGGGGTTGCCACCAGCGATACCAATCAACCCAAACACTTTCCAAAACTGCGGCGGTTGCCTGCGGCGGAGTTTCTGCTGAAGGAAGCGACATGTTGACCCAGAGACAGCGATCGTCTCGAATTGTCTCTGAATTCACTAACCAACCCCAAAGGCGATCGATCCGGATATCGTTAAAATATCGATTGTGTCGAAATTGCGGCAGCGTGACTGTGCTTTCTCCTTGAGGGTTGATACAGCTTGCCAGATAGGTTCGCTGCTCGTTTTCATAGATGAGATAGTGACCCAGCCCAGACTGATAGCGTTCGTCTCGCAATTTAGGCTGAATTCGCTCTAGCGGAATATTCGTATAGTTTCCAAGAAACCCCATCACATTGCCGCTTGTTTCGATCGCATAGCGCATCTCAATCCGGAGGGGCAGGTTTCCCTGCTGATACGCATAAAGCTGGCTAGATAGGAGTCTTTGCTGAGCCGATTTGGTATTAGGCTGCTGCTCTAGAGGATGCGCTCCTTGTAATTGCCATCCAGCAAGCGGAACCTCTGATGGAAGTTCAAAAGTCGCTGGAGCCTGATGACGGACCGGAGCCGGAAATAGCATGACTTTCCCTAACGTTACAAACACCCCCAGGCAAGTGAAGATCAGGATAGAAGTTTGAAGACGTTGCGGACGAATCATTTGCCTAAATCTCCGTAGACTGTTCTGGATCTGGGTCATCATCCAATTGCGCTGACTGAAGCACGCAGTAGCAGAGCAGACCGAACAGCAGCACAGAAATCAAAGAGAAAATGAGAGAGCCTTCGTCATCATGCCAATACGAAAATGCGGATTTGTCGGTGGAGGCTGCCAAAATTGCCATAAGTGCTACCCGAATGCCATTGATGCTAAACCCTAAGCAGATTGCGACAATCGGCATCAGCAATTTTTGTAACCGACTGGTGGGAAACATGAACAAGAAGATCACCGCAAGGCTCAGCAGTTGTAAGACGCTACCGTATCCTGAACAGCCCGGATTCACTTCCACACTCCCCGTTGGTAGCATGACATAGACTCCTTGCCGAGAAGCCTCAAACCCGACGCACCAGAGCAGACTGGTCGCAAATTCAGCCGTTAGCTTGGAGGTATCAAACGCTTGAGATAAGACACCGCTATGCGGAATCATAAACCCAAGCACCACAAACTCTTGCCAGTACTGTTTGATTCCTTTGATTCCAGAGGCGATCGCGGCTAATCCTACCGCCGAAATCAGCGGAGCCACCCGCAAAAAGCTGTCAAAGCTAGAAAGCGATTGACTTTTGATCAGCACGAGCAATACGAGAGATAGCCCCAGTGCAGTTCCAGGGAAACTGCTCTTTAGCCCCAGTTCGTCTCGTTTCTTCCAAATCAAAGAACTGACTGCAATCCAGTAGAGCAAGCTGGTACTGAACATCTCCGCTTGCCCAGTGCGATCGACTAGCGTCAGATGGATGCCAACCAACCCTGCCCCAATGCTGATGAGCCAGAACTTGGAGCCTGATAATTTGCAGCCTGATAATTGCTTGAGTCCCTGTTTAAGTTGCATACATAGTATTGCTGTCAGATCACTTAAATGACAGCAAGTCAGGATAGTTTTTTAGTATTCCTAGTCCGACGTAACAGCGCCGGACTAGAAATAAGTAATGGAGCCAAAGGCGTGAGTCAACCTGAGCTGCGATCGCAGCTCAGGTTATCCCCTAGCTCACTTGAGCTTTTTGCTTCTTGGACTTAGACCCTTTTTTCTTCAGCAATGCACCGACTCCCAGCGCCGCACCTGACCCTAACATTGTGAGAGGTTCAGGAACTGCCGAATTGTGGAAATTCGCTCGAAACTTGACAGGTTGACCCGAGAAACCGCCAGCCGTGAGAGAAATGCCCAGACCATTGTTTTGTAAGTCAGTAATCACCGCGTCGATCGGGCTAGCGAAGCCACTTTGAATTTCAAACAAAATGCTGAGCGTTTCTCCGGGGTTGATACCCTTAGAGACTCCACCTTTATTATTAAAGGCGAATGTACTTGTGCCTTGAGAACTGGTAGTAGTTCCGTTGTTAAATGTAACTCCAGAAGTATTAGTCACCCCCAGAATCTTTTTGAGACTGAGCATGGGTGTATCGATGAAGCTGATTCCAGTAATCGAAGAAGCCTGAAATCCGCCTGGCAACGCATGGTTGATAAACGTAAATAAGACTTGGTCTGGCTGAGAACCCTGAGAAACAGTGGTTCTGAACTGGTTTTGCCCAATTGCACAAGTACTGCTGCCAGTTGTACCTGCATCACAGTCGTAGCCAAATGTAACAGGTGCGAAAGCGTGAGCGGGTGCCGCAGTCGAGACAACGGCAGTTGCGCTGAAAACCGCTAGAGCGGAGGCGAAACCGGCAGGGCTGAATGTTTTAAGGTTCATGGTTTTGAATTCATATCCAAGGGGAAAACTGAGAATACGATACTAATCAGACTGGCTCGGCAGGATGGATTGACGAAGTACTCACATTTCTCAGGCTACAGCTTTCCCTATCCGGGCAAATCGAGTGAAAGCACAGATTGCTGCAAACGGATTGCCGGATCACAGGTCAGTGCTTCTCTGAAAAAAGTTTTAACAAACCCTTCAGATTCCAAGGCGCAAGATTTTATGGCGTAGAAGTGCATCCCTGTAAAAGGCTGCTGTAGGGTCAAGCCTGTGTACCCTCTTACGAATCCGTACTACCGAGAGACAAAACGGTATATGCACTCTAGTCACCTGCGTAATTTCTAGCACGAAACTTCAGTAGTATATCGACTCGAACCCCCTGGCTTCTTGAAATCCTTATATTGTTGAAAATAGCGCTGAAGATTGGCGCAGTCAGAAAATGCTTTTCGGTCAGTTTCACCCCTTGAAGTCTGGCTGTAAAGCCGGAATATCGGGGAAAAGTTCAATTTGGCTGATTTTTTTGAACTGTAATAGATGTATCGAAGACGCGGATTAATCCAAAATGTGGCGACTTGTTTGGAGCCATTGTTAAGGATTAGTAAAATTGGGCGCGAACTCGCATGAACCTATGATAAAGATGGTTGTGTAATTGTTATACAGTTGACTTGGAGACTGTAGCATCGTTATACATCTACCGTAAGAGATAGTTCAGTTAATAGGAACGTGGGCTTCGATCGACTCATTTATACAATGAGCGAACCACTAGGTAAGCTTTTCCAGTGCAGTTCTACCTGGTATGATGACGACTCAATACCGCATCTACGCAGACGTATCTCTTGTTTGGCTTCACACAATGTGAGAAATAGGTCTTGACTGCTAAATTGACCTAGAAGACTCCCGCTACAAGCATTTTCGAGTTTGAACGTTGTTGGAACCGATCGTCCATCAAGTTTGATCAATCGCAACTCTTTCTAAACTAGCGTCGTCTAGTCAAAGTGACAGATATTCAACATCCGCGCCTTTTCATTGCATCACCAAGCGTTTTAGCTACGGTGCATTGTTTCTGACTCATTGTTCACTGTGTATTAATCTGAATGATTTTTGGGGCAGCGCAACGATCTCTTGCAGAGGAGGGCTGTTCGATCGCAGTTTGCGGTGAGTAGCGCAATAGAAGTGCAGTCTAAAACGCTGTTTCCTGATAGACATCAAGCCTGATAAACATCAAGAAATTTCGTCCCTAGCACTATTCAATACTAACCATGACTTTAAATTCGCCTGCTGTCACTGAAAATGAGATAACTGAGAGTGAAATGATCACTCAAAACGTAGTTGGCTTCCCGGTTAC
>JBBSFA010000070.1:0-8501 GCA_038239185.1 Elainellales cyanobacterium
AAACTCATCTTTAATCCGATTGGCTTGCTCAGCTTCGGCACGGGCAGACTGTTCTTGCGCCAGTAGCCGCTTCCGTTCGCTTTCCGCCCGCTTGCGCTCGGTGATTTCCTGTTTTAGCGCTTGGTTGGCTTGCATCAGTTCATTTGTGCGCTCTGCCACCAGCGTCTCTAGCTGAGTTTGGTATTGCTTCAGTTCTTCTTCAATGCGGAGCCGCTCTGTTACCTGGGATTGAAGGGCAAGATTGGCATGTTCCAGTTGGGCAGGACTAGGCAGCGCTAAAACCTTCGGTATCAGGGGAAATAACTGAATGGCTGTGATGACTGAAACCAAAGCTGTGAGCGCTTTAACCAGTCCTGATACCCAGTAAGTTGGATACCAAAGCGTCCAGATATCGAGTACATGGGTAGTGCCGCAAGCGATGATGAAGGCAGCAAACAGCAGAAAGACCCACTCGAAGGGCAGATCCTGTCGCTTTCGCACCAGGTAAAACAGGGTGATGGGAATGGAGTAGTAGGATAGAGCAATGAGCGCATCGGAGAGGACATGCAGGCTGACCAGATCCGTTTGCCACAGATAGCAATGTCCGTGGGGTACAAACATATTGGAGCTAAAAAGTTGACCCCAAAATTCAGTCATCGGTTGACACTCCCAGAACGGGCTGGAGTTACGGCTTGTATCAGTAAGGCAACCCAGAAAGCGATCGCGTTTAACCCCAGCATATTTTCTGAGGAAAGCGCTGAGGCACGATCTCGCTCATGAATTGTCATTACTCTTTCCACCCACATAATATGTTGCTGATTCTACCAAGGCGTGACTGGAAGCAGCAATGAAGAGGCGATCGGGGGGCTATTGGCTTTGAACATAAATTTTCAAAAAGCAAAAAAGCTCTTTGATCACAGATTGCTCAAAAAGTAAGTATCGATCGACACTTGCTTAATTTTTTATTAGTTTTAGAGACGCTGATTAGATTAAGCCTAATCAGCCGATCGCTAGAAAAAGGGCGAACGATGGGACTTGAACCCACGAGTGGCGGAATCACAATCCGCTGCCTTAACCACTTGGCTACGCTCGCCATACGAAAATCAGTATAGCATTTTGCGGAAAAAACCAGACGAAATATAGATCGATCGCAAAAAGTCCTCTAGCCTGTCAGGGTCTTCAAAATCCAGCCGAGAATCATGCCGATACCGCCGAAGCGAACGGCTTGCCAGAAGACCTCTTTCAATCCACCCCAGGAAAAAAGCTGGCTTTCTAGGGTAACTTCCAGTTCTTCAAGTTGCTGTTGCACTTTTTTAAGATCGGCTCTGAGTGCCGCTTGCAGCGGGGGGCGATCGCTTCTTCGGGTCTGCCCATTTATTTGACGTTTCAGGTCGCGTTGGCGCTGCTGTAGCTCCTGCTGGCGCTGCTGATCGGTTTGCACTTGAGCATAGCGAGCTTTCAGGGTGAGCAAAGACTGTTCAACTTCCTGGAGCAGTTGCTCAAAGTTAAGCTCATCAGGGTCGGGATTGTCTGGATTGGCAGAGCCGCGAGGAGACATAAAAGGACAGTGTAGAGTAGAGGAGATGCTGATCAACCCGGATCAAACGCGCCGAACAGGTATTGATATGTCTGATTTTAATCAGGTTACGCCCAAACCCATTAATTTTTCTGCATCCAAAGTCTCCAGTCCAGCTCATGCCCATAAGCCTGTGTCTGAGCTAAGCACTGCTGAACTGGCGCAGGTACTCGCTGAACGACTGACGATCGCCCCAGACGACTGGCATCGACTCAAATCTAACCGCAAAGCCAGAGCCAGCGAACAAGCCGCCGTGGCATTAGTTTACTTGCTGAAAGACAATCCCGAAGAGGCGATCGCTCGGCTGCAACAGTCTGTGGGCTGGTTGGATCGATCGATCTCAGCGCCACCTTGCCCCACGCATGGAGAACCGAGAAGTCAGCGCAGTCTATGATCTGACAAGATTTATCTGTGAAGCTTTACAGCAGGATTAAGTTAACCTTTATGAAGGAACTTTGTCCTGCTGTTCCGTTTGTGCATCCGAAAACTTAAAGGCAACAACGGGCTGTTCTGTCATCACAGGGAATAAACGAATGGTTGAGTGGATTACGGGTCTGATGTCGTCTCTGGGCTACGTTGGCATCGCGCTGCTGATGTTTTTGGAAAACCTCTTTCCGCCTATCCCCTCAGAGTTAATCATGCCGCTGGCAGGTTTTACAGTCTCGAAAGGCGAAATGGCGCTTGTTCCGGCGATCGCGGCGGGCGTAATTGGCACGATGCTGGGAGCGCTTCCCTGGTACTATGTGGGCAAAATTGCGGGCGAAACTCGGATTCGGCAGTGGCTCGATCGCTACGGCAAATGGATTGGAATTTCGGTCGAGGATATCGATAAGTCCAAGCGCTGGTTTTATCGGCACGGCACCAAAGCCGTGTTTTTGGGGCGGTTGATTCCGGGGATTCGGACAATTATTTCAGTCCCCGCAGGCTTTAGCGGTATGGCAATGACCCAGTTTTTGATTTACTCAACGCTGGGGACATTGGCTTGGGTGGGTTTGCTGACTGGAGCTGGCTATCTACTAGGCGATAACTACGAGCAGGTAGATGGCTACTTGGCACCTGTTTCTAAACTAGTGCTGGCAGGGCTGCTGATTGCCTTTGGGACGTGGCTGGTGCTAAAGCTTAAAAAGCGACATAAAAGAAGTACTTGAATTAGAGCCGATTTGCAACGATGTCATCCAGCAATCCTTCGCAGGCATCGAATAGCAGATCAATCACATAGGTAAAGCCTGCTTCGCCGCCGTAATAGGGATCGGGGACTTCGCGATCGCCATGGCTGCGGCAAAAGTCGCAAATTAGCTTGACTTGCGGTTTGGGTTGGTTCGCAGGACAAACACGCAAAATGTCCTCGTAGTTAGCTTTATCCATCGCCAGAATTAGATCAAACTGCTCAAAGTCAGCAGGCTGAAACTGGCGGGCTTGCCCGACTAGCTTGATTGCCCGCTGAGCGGCAGCGGTAGCCATACGGCGATCGGGCGCACTGCCAACATGATAGCCAGCGGTTCCGGCTGAATCGCAGGTGATTTGATCCTGCAACCCTCTCTGCCGAATCAGGTGATTCATAATGTTTTCGGCAGAAGGCGATCGACAGATGTTGCCAAGACAGACAAACAGAAGCTGATAGGGCTGGGTCATAGAAGGTTTGGAGGCAGAAAAAGTTTAGAAAAAGTCTTAAAAGCCATGCTATACCGTGTAACTGCTTGCTTTTAGAAAAATTGGATTACCGAAGGCTTAATTTTGAGAAATCATTTTTGAGAAATCGTTGTCAGATGGCTAGCCGTAACTGGTTGGCTTCACCTTCCATGAAGGGTAAAGAGGCGAGCACTTCAGGCTTGCTGAGAAAATCTTGAACAACCTCTGCAACCACCTGTGCTAAATCGCAGGGAACAGCGTTACCAATTTGCCGATAAATCGAGCTTTGTCCACCGACAAATTGGTAATTAGGTGGAAAGGTCTGCATTCTTAAAGCTTCGTCAACTGTCAATCGTCTAAGCCTTTTGGGTGCAGCATCTAAAGGTAATGGCTGCCCTCCCTCCACCAAATAAGAGTGATACCATTCAACCCAGCTATCTTGACCAAAATAACAATGGTCTTCATCAATAATTGGCGTTTTATTCCCACCCATAGAAGCATGGAGAGCGCAAGAGTATCCATCAGGATTTAAGGGTCTTCCCTGACCGTTGAACATCATTCCTGCATAAGGCGATCGCCTCATTACGGGCTTTGTGGCGATCGTAACTTTGGCATTGCATATTCGTTGATTGTGCTCAGACCCTGCTACACCCAAGGGTAAAACGATATCTCTAACCGTTGGAGAAGACTTTTTGTATCGATCAAACCATCCTTCTAAGTTGCCAACATCTTCAAAGTCTCGAAACCCAATCAAAAACATGCGTTCCCGAGATTGGGGGACACCGAAATGAGATGAGTTAAGTAGCACCAGCTTACAGGCATATCCCAATCGGCTAGCGACAAAGAGAAGTTTTTGACGCACCGCTGCCCATTTATCTAAAACTGCCAGCGCCTTAACATTTTCACAAATAAAAGCCCGAGGTCGGGTAAGTTCCACAGCCTCCATGAAGACCCACAGCATCCTACTGCGCGGATCATCAGGATTCATCTTTCCAGCTACAGAAAATCCTTGACAGGGTGGACCACCAAAAACAAGATCAATCCCCCCAAATCGCCTTAGATCAGTCAAGCTGTGATTAATGTCACTGCACTTAATGATTCCTCCCGGATGATTTGCCTCATAGGTAAGACAAGCATCTCTGTCGAGGTCATTGGCACTAACGACCTCAACTCCTGCGCGAATAAATCCAACATCCATGCCTCCTGCGCCGGAGAAAAGTGATAGTCCTGATAGAGGGGTTTTGCTATTCATATATGCGATTTTGGCATATTCGGCTTTCCTAATCAAGATCTAAATTATGGAAAGTCAAAAGCCGTCTGTCTCAAGTATTCACGATCCCGAGTACCACAGGATCGTTGATGCGCTTATTTCCCTGAGAGAAAAAGCAAAACTCTCCCAAAAAGCTATTGCCCAAGAGATCCGCTTGACGCAGCCTGACATTTCCAAGATAGAGCGGCGGGAACGCCGAATCGATATCCTAGAGGCATTACGATGGGTGCGGGCAACAGGTGCTGACCCTGCTGAGTTTTTCGCGCAGTTTGTGAGTTCAGAGGGCGGAGCATGAGCCTTGTCAAACCAACTGTCGATCAAAGAGCAGCAGAACAGCTTCTTCGAGAAGCGATCGCGATCGCGCAAGATGATTCCAGACAAATTCCATTGACAGAGTGGGATATCGAGATCAGAACGATCATTCAAGGAAACCATCTGACTTTTAGATACATTCTCACAACTGCTCTTTTAGGCAAAGCAACAAACCCAAGTATCAATGCGCTTGCACTTCAGGCAGGAGCTGATGTTGACGGAGCCTACGACGCTCGCAGCTTGTGTCATGGAGTCGTTGTGCCGCTTGAGCGGCAATTGTTGGATCGATCGTTGGGAGGCTCAAACGAGCCTTTTCTCAATAAACCCGCTCGGTTTCCCACGATATCCCTATCCAATGCCGTGCGGGCTGGTAGAGATAGAGATCTTTTGCTTATCCTACACAAGGTGCTATCTGAAATAGAAACGTCTGAGCAGGCTTTTAATAGCCTCTGTAATGCTCTGCGGTACGCGATCGCCAAACAAACGGCTCGAAGTGAGTTTCTCCCTCAACTTCCAGAATCGGCAGACTCCCACTTAAAAATCATTGAATTTGTTGATGCGTTTGTCACCCGATCGATTGAGGGACAGGTTGCTGCAATCGTAGCCGGAACTATCCTATCTACCTATTTTGAGCAGTTTGAAGGCTTCGAGGTCATTGTTCATCCCGTCAATCAGAGCGGTGCTTCATCGAATGAAGTGGCGGATATAGACATCAAGAAGAACGGTAAAATTTTTGTGGGAGTTGAGGTTAAGGATAAGCAGTTCAGTGAACAGGATGTCGATCATGCTGCTTTCAAAGCAAGTCAATATGGATTAAGGTCAATTACGTTTGTCATTGGGGTAAATGGAACGTATAGTGGCTCATCTCTCGAGCAGGTTGCAAAAACAGTTTTGCTGACCAGAAGCGTCAATGTTATTTTTGTGGATCTTGTCCCCTTCATCAGGTCAGTCGTAGCATTAAGTCCGGAGCTTTCTTTTGCCACATTTTTTGCAAAGCTTCAGTCTTGTGCGATCAGTGTTCGGGTCAAGGATGAAGTTTTTGAGCATATTGAACACGTTTTCCAATCCATATAAAAAGCCCCTGGGCGTCTTTCCTTGTTTCGACTCCAGGGGCTTTTCACTTCAATTCATACTCCTCACATCTCTAGTAATGCTGCCGTTTTGGGGGATAGACTATCTCCCTTATGACAGATCCTCAACTGGACGATCGCACCCCGTTCAGGACAAAAATCGATTCTTTGCCGTATTTACCTTTCCCTTCTTTTGCTGGCTACCGATCGTCGATCGCTGGCAGTTCCTTCCCTCCACATGGCAAAATTTAAGACAAGCTTGAAAAGCATTTTTGTCCTCTGATTGCCCAATGACTGCCATGACTCCTACCTCCGCCAGCCAGTATGATCCCTTCGCCACCGAATCCAAGTGGCAAGCAGCCTGGGAAGCGGATCAAGTATTCAAGGCAGATCCCGATCGCGGCGGCGAACCCTTCTGCGTCGTCATCCCGCCGCCCAACGTCACGGGCAGCCTGCACATTGGTCACGCCTTCGAGGGCACGCTGATTGACTCGATCGTGCGCTATCAGCGGATGTGTGGACGCAACACGCTGTGGCTTCCCGGCACCGATCACGCCAGCATTGGGGTCAGCACCCTGTTGGACAAAGAGCTGCAAGATCAAGGTAAAACCCGGCAGGATGTCGGTCGAGATGCGTATCTGAAGCGCGCCTGGGAATGGAAAGCCGAATCAGGCGGGGCGATCGTCGATCAGCTCCGGCGGCTGGGCGTTTCGGTCGATTGGACGCGAGAGCGGTTCACGATGGATGCAGGTCTATCCGCAGCCGTGCAGACTGCCTTTACGCAGCTTTATCAGGAAGGCTTGATCTATCGCGGCAAGTATTTGGTCAACTGGTGTCCTGCCAGCCAGTCTGCCGTTTCTGACCTGGAAGTAGACAACAAAGAGGTGAACGGGAGCCTCTGGCACTTCCGCTATCCGCTCACCGACGGCTCCGGCTTTGTCGAAGTGGCAACGACTCGACCCGAAACGATGCTGGGCGATACGGCAGTGGCGGTTAACCCTACAGACGATCGCTATCGCCATCTGGTTGGCAAAACGGTAACCTTGCCGCTGATGAACCGCGAGATTCCGATCATTGCCGATGAGTATGTGGATGCTGCTTTCGGCACAGGCTGCGTCAAAGTCACCCCTGCCCACGACCCCAACGACTTTGAGATGGGCAAACGGCACGACCTGCCGATGATCACCATCATGAATAAAGACGGCAGTCTGAACGAAAACGCTGGGGAGTTTCAAGGACAAGATCGGTTTGTTGCCCGCAAGAATGTGGTGAGCCGGCTGGAAGCTGAAGGCTTCTTGGTGAAAGTAGAACCCTACAAACACACCGTGCCCTACAGCGATCGCGGCAAAGTTCCCGTCGAGCCTCTGCTCTCCACCCAGTGGTTTATCAAAATTCGTCCGCTTGCCGATCGCGCCCTGGAGTTTTTGGATCAGCAGGACGATCCGGTTTTTCTGCCCGATCGCTGGACAAAGGTCTATCGCGACTGGCTGGTGAACCTGCGCGACTGGTGTATTTCTCGTCAGCTCTGGTGGGGGCATCAGATTCCAGCCTGGTACGCCATCAGCGAGACGAATGGCGAAATCACAGACGATACGCCGTTTGTGGTTGCTGCCAATGAAGCGGAGGCGAAAGAGCAGGCGATCGCTCAGTTTGGCGAATCGGTGCAGCTCACTCAAGATCCAGATGTGCTAGACACCTGGTTCTCGTCGGGACTGTGGCCTTTCTCAACGATGGGCTGGCCGGAAAACACTCGCGATCTGGAAACCTACTATCCCACTACGACGCTGGTCACAGGCTTCGACATTATCTTTTTCTGGGTTGCCCGGATGACGATGATGGCGGGTCACTTTACTGGAAAAATGCCGTTTAAGACGGTCTATATTCACGGACTGGTGCGCGATGAAAACGGCAAAAAGATGTCGAAGTCTGCCAACAATGGCATTAATCCGCTGCTGCTGATCAACAAGTACGGCACCGATGCCCTCCGGTTTACGCTGGTCCGAGAAGTGGCAGGAGCGGGGCAAGACATCAGCCTGGAATACGATCGCAAAACCGACGAATCCACTTCGGTCGAAGCCTCGCGCAACTTCACCAACAAAATTTGGAATGCCTCCCGGTTCGTCATGATGAATCTGGAAGGGCAAACCCCTGCACAGCTAGGCGAACCTACCGATCTGGAGCTTGCCGATCGCTGGATTCTGTCGCGCTACCATCAGGTCGTCCAGCAAACCCGCAGCCAGCTAGACAGCTACGGACTCGGTGAAGCGGCAAAAGGGCTATACGAGTTCTTCTGGGGCGACTTCTGCGACTGGTACATTGAGCTGGTCAAATCTCGGCTCCAGCAAAAAGGCACTGCTTCCGGCAAAGTCGCGCAGCAGGTCTTGGCGCAAGTGCTTGAAGGAACCCTGCGGCTGTTGCATCCCTACATGCCGCACATTACCGAAGAAATCTGGCATACGCTGACCCAAGCGAGTCAGGATACCTATCTAGCCGTGCAAGCCTATCCGATCGCCAACACCGCCCTGATCGCTCCCGATCTAGAGCAGCAGTTTGATCAGCTTTTCAACACGATCCGCACGATCCGCAACCTGAGAGCCGAAGCGGGCGTAAAACCCGGCGTAAAAATTCAAACTATTTTGGAAACGGAGAGCGATCGCGAACGTCA
>JBBSFA010000071.1:0-8412 GCA_038239185.1 Elainellales cyanobacterium
CAACAGAATCTTACTGAGCGAAGCAGCCGCAGCACTGGCGATCGCCTCATCCTCCACCTGCAACAGCGCAATCAGCGAACTGACGTTATAGCCGCCCATCATCGTGCCCAGCAGCTCTACGGCATAGAGCGGCGACACGAGCGGACTGGTCGCTTCCCCTGTGGCGATCGCCGTCAAAAATCCCGCTTTCACATAGGCTGCCTGATCGACTCCGGGCGGAATCCGGTTCACCAACAAGTCCAGCAGTGTCTCTTCCTCGCCAGCAGGAGGATTTTTCAACAGAGCGCACAAATCTGAGGCTTGTTCGGCACTCAGCGGCAAGGCGGGAATGCCCAGGGTCGATCGCTCTGCAACGTGTTTCCGGTATGCTTCTAACATTTTTCTGAATCCTCTTCAGGCAGCAGGACTATGGGACAGCTTGTGCGACAAACTAAAAATTTAGCTCTTCCCGTACTTATACTACGGTAGCGGTTTGCACAGTTGATTGCATCGCCCCCAATCCTTGCCCCAACCCTCCTGGGACTTAGCGGACAAATCGATCGCCTTCAACCCACCGTCTCAACCCAAACCTTCTGAGACTGATCTTTTTCAATCAGCACGGAACAACTATTCATCAGTTTCGCTCCCTCAAGCATGACTGCTTTTATTCGACAGTTCCGAAGTGTCGTCATCTTGATTCAAAATAGCAAGGTACTCGTTGTAGATGTACACCTTATTCCTGGGCTTGCCTGTTGCCTCAGTCACGATACCAAGCTGTTGAAGATCTTCGATCGCCCGTTTAACAGTGGGCTTAGTGGTTCCACAAGCTTCTGCGGTTTCAGGAATTCGGATTGCAATCTTTTTCTTTAAGTAATCGTAGACTGTCAAGTTTGACTGCACCGCAACCGACTGGTAAATCGAGCCTTTCCGCGACTGCTCTACTACTTTCCGATCTCGCTCAAAAAGCGCCATTAGAGCACGGATTTTCTCTGTAGCTTGATTAGCAACAGTTGCAACCCCTTTAAGGAAAAATATAAGCCACTCTTCCCAATTTCCTTGAGTTCTGACTTCTTGGAGAAGACGGTAATACGTGTCACGGTGCTGCTTGAAATGAAGGCTCACATAAAGCCACGGTCGTTCCAAAACTCCTTCTGCAACGAGCATAAGTGCTATAAGCATACGACCTACTCGACCGTTACCGTCAAGAAAGGGATGAATTGTCTCAAATTGTGCGTGTGCGAGTCCGACCTTCAGCAAAATAGGATATTCTGCGGAATGGAGAAATTTCTCAAACGCACTGAGTATATCTGGCAACTCATGGGGAGGGGGTGGCACAAACATTGCATCACTTGGTTTGCTTCCCCCAATCCAATTCTGGGAACGCCTGAACTCTCCAGGTGCCTTTTGATCGCCACGAGTGCCATGAACAAGGCGCTCATGCGACTCACGAATTAGGCGTAAGCTGAGCGGCAACGTTGACAGTCGATCGACCCCATAGCTCAATGCACCGATATAGTTGGAAACCTCTTGGACATCTTCCAATACAACTCCCGGTACTGCCTGATTCTCATGAAGCAGCAAATCAGCAATGGATGACTGAGTTCCCTCGATTTGGCTCGACAGCACTGCTTCCTTCCGAATGTAACTGTATAGAAGTTCTTCTGGCCCTGGTAGTAATCGCCCAATCCCATCCAGTCGCCCCAATGCTAACCCAGCGGCTTCAAGTCGTCGCTGAAGCGCCGAATCTACCGTAATTGCTGGAACAGGAGGCAGGGGCGCAGGAATAAAGGCTTCATAAGAAGTTTCATCACTGCCCTGTCGCACCCACCGCCCTGCCCGTTCTGATCTCTTAGTAAAGGATGGCATACTTACGGAATCTCTAGTAAAATAAACATCAGTTTACTTTACTAGAGAGCGTTTAGAGAAGCTGTCTGTCCAGTTCAAGCGTTTGTCAGGCATTAGAAAGACTGGGGTGCATAACTCAACCGAGCCTACAAGGTGACTCGATCGCACTAAAAGGAGAGTTGCGATGAAAAAAGTAGCAGTGTTTGGCAATGCTGGAGGCGGTAAATCAACTCTCAGCAAAAGATTATCGGAAATTACTGGGTTGCCCCTTTATGCCTTGGACAAAATTCAATTTCAATCAGGCGGGCAGGAAGACTATAAGCACGCTCATGAGCAAATTTTAGAGACCGATCGATGGATTATTGACGGGTTTGGCTGTATGGAAACCCTCTGGCTACGACTAAACGAGGCGGATAGTCTGGTTTTTGTCGATCTACCGCTGTATGTGCATTTCTGGTGGGTGACTAAACGACTCGTCACAGGTCGCTTTAAACCGCCAGAAGGCTGACCTGAAAAGAGTCCAATATTGAAGAGTTCGCTGAAGAGCTATCGTGTGCTTTGGTTATGTCACAAATATTTGACCCCAAAATATCGTGAGTATGTCGAGCAGGCAAAAAGTACCAAAAGCGTTCATCACATTCGATCGACTGAGCAGATTTCGCGGTTTTTTGAATTAATTGAAAACGAGACCGGCTTTGAGGATAATGCGTCAGCCTAAAGTTGCCCATCACCCGTCGTTAGCAACCCCTAGGAATCCGAACCGGGCGTGACATTCGGGCTTTGGGGTTCTGGTTTAACCGTTTGAGGGTCTGCCGAATGTCGCGCCCCTACGGCAATCGGATAATCTGATGACGCGAACTACCCTTCTACAAAACCTTTCGCAAAAACTGATTGGCGCGATCGCTCTTGGGCGCTGAGAAAAACACGTCCGGAGGCGAATCTTCCGCCATACAGCCGCCATCCAAAAACAGAATGCGATCGGCAACCTCGCGGGCAAAGCCCATTTCATGGGTCACGATCGCCATTGTGATTCCAGTTTGGGCTAGCCCTTTCATCACATCCAGCACTTCTTTCACCATTTCTGGGTCAAGCGCCGAAGTCGGCTCGTCAAACAGCATGATCTCCGGCTTCATTGCCATTGAGCGAGCGATCGCCACCCGCTGTTTTTGTCCGCCAGAAAGCCGAGAGGGATACACTTCTGCTTTTTCCGACAGCCCAACTTGTGCCAGCAGCTTCATCCCCAAATCCACCGCTTCCCCTTTGGGCATCTCTTTGACTTTCATGGGTCCATAAATCACATTGTCCAGCACCGTTTTGTGAGGAAACAGGTTGAAGTGCTGGAACACCATTCCCATGTTCTGGCGCACTTTTCGCACGTCTACTTTGGGATCGGTGATCTCGATATCTTCGATGTAAACTCGACCTCTAGTCGGCATTTCCAACAGATTGAGGCAGCGCAAGAACGTAGATTTTCCAGAGCCAGAAGGTCCAATGATCGCGACGACTTCGCCGCGTTGGATCTCAGTGGAAATATCTTTCAAGACATGCAATTTGCCAAACGATTTGCAAAGAAATTCGGTTCTAATCACTGCGACGCATCCTCCCTTCAAAACGTTCTGCCAACAACGTAAAGATCATTACCATTACGTAATACACCACCCCGACGAAAAGCAGCGGCTCAAAGTAAATATATTTATTGGCGGCGACAACTTGCGATCGCCTTAGCAACTCCTCAACCCCAATTACTGAAACGAGCGCGGAATCCTTCAGTAACGCTACACCCTCATTCACCAGCGAAGGCAGAATATTTTTGAAGGCCTGCGGCAGGATAATATCCCACATCATCAGTGGATATTTCACCCCCAAAGTCAGCGCGGCTTCTCGTTGCCCGCGATCGACTGCCATAATGCCGCCGCGAATCGTTTCAGAGCTATAGGCAGCAGAGTTTAGCGAGAAGGCAATGACGGCAGCCTGAAAAGCCGGAATTGGGTAGCCAATTAGCTGCGGTGTGGCGAAGTAGATGATCACCAACTGCAAAATCAGCGGGGTGCCTCGGAAGATCGAGGTATAAAAGTCAGCGAACCACTTCAGCGGCTTAAAACTAGAGATTTTAAAGATAGAAAGAACGGTTCCCCAAGCAAAGCCGATCAACGCTGAAACGAACGTGATCGCGAGGTTCACCCAAATCCCATTGAAGATATAGGGAATATCTGGCGCAATTCTGGAGAAGTCAAGATTCAATCCGCTTGACTGCGCTTGCGCTATTAAACTGGGGGAAATTAAAACAAGCTCGAAGCCATTCGATTCCATTAGAGTGTGATTTTAAAGGTTTGATTCAAGAGAGGTTGCTCATTGAGCCATACCAAAGCTTTTACAAAATACTATGAATCAATGATTGAAAAAGTAGGCAAACAAACAGCACGAAACTCCAAACTCGATAAACCCTCGATCGAAGCGCTAAATTCAGCGCTTCGATCGAGCTAATTCAGCTAGGGGGAAGCCGAGGGAGAGGCGGAAGGTGAAGCCGAAGGCGATGCGGAAGCCGAGGGTGACGCAGCAGGTGCATCAGCCCCAAACCACTTGGGAACCAGCTCTTTGATCTTGCCGCTGCTAATCATT
Organism: Elainellales cyanobacterium; assembly: GCA_038239185.1. Taxonomy (GTDB): domain Bacteria; phylum Cyanobacteriota; class Cyanobacteriia; order Elainellales; family Elainellaceae; genus FACHB-886. The sequence continues at coordinate 4,444 of JBBSFA010000071.1, forward strand.
TCCTTTAGCACCGGATTGAATTTTTCCAGCAGCGGGGAGCCTTTGGGAAAAGCGATCGCTGAGCCATTTTGTTCTGTACTAGGAATCACCGTAAATTCCAAATCAGCATTGGAAGCAATGAAGCCTTTTGCAACCGTGTCTTCCATGATGATGGCTTCCAATCGACCTGCTTTGAGTTCCTGCACCATCTCAGCAATCCGATTTAACGGCGTAATTTTGACCCCCGGAATTTTCTTGGCTGCGCCCTCTTGAATAGAGCCAAGCTGTACCCCTACAGTCTTGCCGTTCAGGCTGGCAGGGGTGGTTAAGTTACTGCTTTTCTTGGAAACGATCGTATTTTTGGCTTCGTAGTAGACATCCGAGAAATCAACGTTTTTCTGGCGCTCTGGGGTGGGTGTCATGCCTGCCATGACAAAATCTGCCCGCTTGGACTGTAAAGCCGATAGCAATGCGTTGAAGTCAAGGTTCTGAATTTGCAGCGAATAGCCTAACTTTTCAGTAATCGCTTTGGCAATATCTACATCAAACCCCACAATTTCCTGGCTGCCGCTTGACGTAGAAACCGATTCAAACGGCGGATAATCGGCAGAGGTTGCCATGATCAACGATTTGCCGCCGCTGGAGCTAGACGAGGAGCCGCCTGGATTACAAGCCGTTACTAGCCCTACCGCCAGAATTGCCGTAAAACACAGAGTCAATAAAAAACGCAGTCGTTTCATAGCCGTTGCTTGCTAAAGATTAAATGTTTGCAGTGTGAATGTTGACAGCGTAAGTGTTGTCGTCGCAAATTTTTGTAGGTTTGTTCACCTAATCACCTTGTAATAGTTCTTTAGTCTGAAAAAAGCATATCCCCAGAGAGGGAACTAATCAGGAACTCCACCGTTAGAGCGATCGACCAAACCAATCGCCCAACGCAAGAATTAAACGCAACGATATCACTAAGGTTACGAATTCGTGAAGCGATCGCGCCAAATTACTGCTGCATCTAAAAAACTCTATTTCAAGCCCAGATCGATCGCAATCCGATGGGCGCAAGCAAAGCCAGAAAACGCGACCGCATTTAATCCCTGTCCTGGGAAAGTGCTATCGCCCACGCAATAAAGCCCCGGAATCACCGTGCGGTTGAAGGGCATTCCCAGCAGTCCTAGCAGTTTGCGGGCAGGGATTGGTCCATAGGTGCCGTCTGCCCGACCCAAAAAGCGACGATGGGTGCGGGGCGTTCCTGCTTCCAGATAATCTAGCTTGGCATCTAAGCCCGGAAAGAGCGTTTCCAGGCGATCGATTAGCTCACTCGCCACCTGCTCTTTTTTCTGGGCATAGGCATCGGTCGGCAAATCGCGCCAGTCCTCAATCCAGGCAGGCGTAAAAGCGTGGATGATGTGATGTCCGGCAGGCGCGAGGTCAGGATCGAGCAATGTCGGGATCGACACAAAAACAGTGCCGATCGCCTGCTCCATTTGATCCCAATCCTTCAGCAAAATGTGATGGCACTCGGTTCCGGGCGGTAGCGCATCGGCTTTAACGCCCAGATGCAGACTGAAGAAACTAGGCGATTTCTGATAGCGCTGCTGCCATTTTACTTCCGCTGGCGGCAGCGCTTGTTCGGGTAGCAGATGCTCAAATGTATCCCAGCGCGTCGCATTAGAAACTACCTTTCGGGCGCGGATCACTTCCCCAGAGGCAAGCTTCACCCCAACTGCCCGATCGCCCTCGCGAACAATTTCTGCGACTCGTGCCTTGTAGCGAATCTGGCTTCCGGCTTTTTCCAGCCCTTCCACCAGCTTTTGGGCGATTTGCCCGACTCCGCCCTTGGGATAGTTGATCCCGCCATAGTGGCGATCGCTGAACACCATGCCAGCGTTGATCATCGGCGTGCGATCGGCAGGTACAACCGACCAGCAATAGCACTCCATATCAATAAATTTCAGCAGCTCTGGATCTTTGATGTAGCGACGTGCCAGATCTCCAGCGTTTTGCGGCAGGTACTTGACTAAGCCCAAACAGGCTCCTGGATTTTTGAAAAAAACGCGCGTCAAATAGCGCGGCTCTTCCAGGGAAAGCAACTCCATCGAATTCAGGCAGTTGAACACTTTCCAGCATTCGCCGTAGAACTGGCGGATGCCTTGTTCTTCGTGGGGAAAGTAGCGGAACAGCTCGTGTAAAAACTTCTCGTAGTCTCGGTGAACTTTCAAGTCCAAGCCGTTGGGCAGGTGGTAGTGAATCTGCACTGGGTCAGCGATCGTCTCAAGTCGGACATCAACCGCTTCTAAGGCCCGCGTCAAGAGATTCGTAGTGCCGCGTTTGCCAAAGCCGAAGATCATGGAAGCACCGACATCAAAACGGTAGCCTTCCCGCTCAAAATAGCCCGCACTGCCACCCGGAATCAGATAGCGTTCCAAAACTAGGACTTTTGCCCCCTTGGCTGCAAGCTGGGTTGCCGTCACCAATCCACCAATGCCTGATCCAATTACGATCGCATCAAAGGACTTTCCATCAGAAGATCTAGCAGAGTTATCATTCATCGAGTCAAGAAGCAGACTTATTAGACATCAGACAGACTTATTGGACAAAAGATCTTGTTTACATAGATCTTAATGCTCTAAAATTTTAGCGCTGAACTGTTCCCAGTGCTCACTTGCTTCAAACAGGAGTGCTTAGGGCTGGGAGGCGATCGCGCCTTTCAGCAAAGCCATCCTTTACCTACCTGCAAAGCAATCACCGACTTTGCATCAGATCCTGGAATGGCTTTTGCTCTCGCAAGAAATCGAAGCACGAATCGGTTTGCGCCATGACGCGATACAAGTTTGGACTCAAAACGATCGCCCGATGCAAGCTCTTTAGAGCCGCTGCTACATCTTCCTGAATCGCGCAGGAGCAGGCTTTGCCATACCAAGCGCTAGGGTTGTCGCTGTGGTATTGGAGGGATTTGTCGAAGCAACCGATCGCTTCTTCGTGGCGATCGAGTTTTACTAAGACGGAACCTCGATAGTTCCAGGCATAAAAGCAGTCTCGTTTCAAAGCCAGGGTTGTATCGAGGCTGGCAAGTGCATCTTCGTAGCGGCGCAGCGATGCGAGTGAAACGGCGCGGCTGTACCAAGCGCGGTAGTTGTCTGGCTTCAGTTCGATCGCTTTGTCGAAGCTGGCGATCGCTTCTTTGTATCGATAAAGGCAGAGGTGTGTATGCCCACGGTTGTACCAAATTTTGGGATCATTGGGCTTGTATTTGAGTGCCTTGTTGAAGCAGGCAATTGCCTCTTCGTGGCGACCTAGTTTGGCGAGGGCGATGCCTTTGCCATGCCATGCCAGCGCGTATTTGGGTTTGCTGCGGATCGCTCGCTCGAAGCTGTCGATCGCCTCTTCATATGAGCCAATTTCATAAAGGGCGCAGCCGCGTTGTCCCCAAACCTCGTGGTGATCTGGCTGAAGCTCTAAAAACTTGTCAAACCGAGCCACCGCTGCCTCATATCGTCCAATCCGATAAAGGGCATTTCCCTGGTCATACCAAGTCTGTAGCTCTGGGTCTTGACTCATAGCGGGGTTTGAGCCTGAAGCGTACTTCAGCAATTTGGGATTGAGAGTTCTCGCTCCTTCCAGTCCAAGGCTAGGGCGCGTTCGCAAGGCTCTTTTGAGGAAATATCGATCGGGAAGCAAAGCGTTTAGGGTTGAGATAAGTGGATTTCCCTAGCATTCCCAAACTTACAACGAAACGAAGGGAAAGGCAACGACGGGTAATGCGGCGTTAGGCTAGGTGGGCAGGAGAAATCACCTTTAGCTCTCTGCTACTTTAGCTCTCTGCTAACAGAATAATTGCATCTTCAGGTTTGAACTCAATCAGTTGGTCTTTGGGCGGATTAATCACAACGCCGTAAGACCTTGCCATGTTGTTGGCATCTGCCTTGCAACGATAGCCGATCGCGGATTCGCCTCTCTGTCTAGCAGCCTCAACCACCGTATAGAACCCATTTGAGA
>JBBSFA010000072.1:0-8312 GCA_038239185.1 Elainellales cyanobacterium
ATCGGCAAGCCAACCGAATCAATATGAACACGATCGCGCCCAAGCCTGGGTTGCAGCCGTGACGCAGGCAATTCAAGACTGGACACCTTATTTGCCGCTGGCGATCGTTACTTCTCCCATAGGCGCAGACATTCAGGTGTTGAGAGTTGTGCCCCCACTACAGAGAATTCCTGGTAATCCTGCGCCGCGAGTCCGATCGGCTGAAACCACCTCCGAGCTGTTTGTCGATCGCCCCCCCAACGCTCCAGTACGGCTCTCCCATCGCTTCACCGTCAAACTTAGCCCTAACCAAACGCCCGCTTATACTTTGGCGACTGCCCGACATGAATTGGGTCATGCGATCGGCATTTGGGGACATAGCCCTACTGCAACAGATGTGATGTACTTCGCCCAGGTATCCAACCCGCCAGCGATTTCCCAGCGAGATATCAACACGCTGAAACGAATTTATGAGCAGCCCACTCGACTGGAGTGGAATGTAGCTCAACAATAGCAATAAGGAGCCGCCAAAGCCGCTCCAGAAATTAAAATCCAAATTTAGGCTTACAGCGAAGCAGCAGGCGAAGTAGCAGTTGCCATTTCTTCTAAACGTTCCTGCTGGTCTTGAGAGATACAGGACTGGATCACATCTTCAATGTCCCCTTCCAGCACTGGGGTCAGCGTGAAGTTTTGCCCCAGCCGATGATCAGTCACCCGATTATCTTTGTAGTTGTAGGTGCGAATCTTCTCCGATCGCGACCCCTTTCCCACCTGCGATCGCCGCATTGAAGTGACGGCTTCCTGCTGTTCCCGCAGCTTGATCTCATAGAGCTTAGCGCGCAAGATCTGCATCGCCCGTATGCGGTTTTGGAGCTGCGATCGTTCTTCCGTACAGAAGATCCGGATTCCTGTAGGTTTGTGCATCAAGTCTACTGCCGTTTCAACCTTGTTGACGTTTTGTCCGCCCGCACCGCCCGATCGCGCCGTGGTCAGCTCAATATCCTTGGGATCGATCTCGACCTCCACCACGTCGACTTCCGGCATAATCGCCACAGTCGCCGTGGAAGTGTGAACTCGTCCGCCTGCCTCAGTCACCGGAACTCGCTGGACGCGATGCACGCCCGCCTCAAACTTCAGTTTGCTATAGACGCGATCGCCCTGGATTTCCATAATCGCTTCTTTAAAGCCACCGGACTCAGTCGGTGATTCGCTCACTAGCTTGATGCGCCAACGCTGACCTTCGGCATAGCGCGAATACATCCGCACCAAATCGCCTGCCCAGATCCCGGCTTCATCGCCGCCCGTGCCCGCCCGAATCTCCAACATAATATTCTTGTCGTCGTTCGGATCGTTCGGCAGCAGCAAAACTTTCAGGTGCTTCTCCAAGGAATCAATCCTGGCTTCCAGCTCCTGAACTTCTAGTGAAGCCATCTCTCGCAGCTCATCGTCGCCGCCCGCCTCTTTCAAAATCTGGCGGGAGCTTTCCAGATCGTCCTGGCTTTTCTTCCAGTCCTCAAAGGTATTGACCGTTTCCTCAAGCGACGATCGCGATCGCGCCACGCGCTGAAACTCGGTCGGATCTCTGGCAATATCTGGATCTGCCATCCGCCGAGTCAGCTCGTGAAACGTTTGTTCAACTGATTTTAATTTGTCTAGTAAATAGGATTCTGCCATGATGCGGTAGCCTCTAAATGCGAAAAACAACGCGAAAGGTCAAGGCTACTCGCGCTATTTTTGCTTGGCATCTTCAGACTTGTCTGCACCAGCTTTATCTACGCTGGGCTTGGTTGCGCTGGCTTGGGAAGAATCTGTCATGCCATACTTCCGCAGGAAGCGTTCCACGCGGCCTTCGGTGTCAATAATCTTCTGCGTTCCCGTAAAGAAGGGGTGATTGCCAGACCAAACATCTACGTGCAGTTCCGGCTTGGTAGACCCAACGGTCATGACCATTTCGCCGTTACAGTAGACTTTCGCTTCTGGATACCATTTGGGATGGATGTCAGGTTTTGCCATGATTGTGAGTTTGAGTAGAGATACCGTTATTTACTGTTGCTGTCTTTATTTTAGCTAGATAGCCTCAGCCCTAGACAGTTGGGATTCCGAACCCAATTAACGCTTCGAGTATTGAGGAGCTTTGCGCGCCTTGTGCAGACCGTACTTCTTCCGTTCTGTCGAACGAGGATCGCGGGTGAGGTAGCCTTCCACTTTCAGCGGCTTCCGGTTCTCAGGATCGAGCTGGCACAAAGCACGAGCAACCCCTAGCCGGATTGAATCTGCCTGACCCGTCAGACCGCCGCCCGATGCATTAACCAGAATGTCATACTCATTCTCCAGTCCCAAAGTTTCCAGCGGAGCCTTTGCAGCCGCAAGGTAGGTTGGGTTGAACTGAAGATACAAATCTCCAGGCTTGCGATTGATGGTGAGTTGCCCTGTCCCTGGAACCAGACGGACTCTAGCCACGGCAGATTTCCGCCGACCTGTGCCCCAATACACTACGCGATCGTTCTTATCAATTGCCTGCATCTTTAAACTCCAGGACTAGTTTTAATGTCGAGCACAGCGGGCTGCTGAGCCTGGTGCGGATGATCCGCGCCCGTGTAGACCTTCAGCTTCGTAAAGAGCTGTCTGCCCAGCGTATTTTTAGGCAGCATTCCTTTCACAGCCTGCTCAATAATCCGCTCTGGAATCCGGTCTTGAAGCTGAGCAAAAGTCTCAGTTTTCATCCCGCCTGGACGACCAGAGTGGCGGCGGTAAAGCTTCTGGCTCCGCTTTTTACCCGTAACAGTAATCTTTTCAGCATTCACGACCACTACAAAATCGCCTACGTCCATGTGGGGCGTATAGGTCGGCTTGTTCTTGCCCCGAAGCACCATGGCAATTTCGGTTGCGAGCCGTCCGAGCCGCTGATCCGCTGCATCCACCACATACCAGTTGCGCTCGATCGTATCTTGAGGAGGAAGATAGGTTTTATTCATATTGAATCACTGTCCTTCAGTTCGTGTAATCTAAATCGGTTAAATCAAGCTGGGCAACAGGAGCCGAGGCTGAGTATCAAACCAGAGGTCTGTCGAAACTGGAAAATCTGGATAGCCCACCCGCAACAAACAGAGTCCCTGCGGAGGTGCCGCATATTTAACCAAATCGCGCCGCTGCTGCTGCCAGATCTCAGTAAACTCTTGAGGCGATCGCATCCCACTCCCCACTTCAACCAGCATTCCGACCAGAAGCCTGACCATGCCATAGAGAAAGCCACTTGCCTGTAGCTCAATCTCAATCAAAGCCCCACGCCGGAGACACTCTGCGGCTTGCACATCCACCCATGAGTGAGGACGCTTAGAACCAGCCCGGTGAAATGCTGCCAGATGCTGCCGACCGACCAGCGGCTCTAGCGCTTTCTGCATCAGCGATTCGTTCAGCGGTGACAGGTAATAGTGCCACGCTACCGATCGCACAAACAGATTGGGGCAGGCCTCCGTATAGATGGTGTATCGATAGCGTCGCCACAGGGCAGAGAACCGAGCATGCCAGTTAGCCTCAACCGCTGCCGAAGCTCGAATCATCACATCTTTGGGCAAGCGACCATTCAGAATATCTGCCCAGCGATGAGCTGGAATGTGAGCAGGAGCATCAAAATGGGCGATTTGCGCAGCGGCATGAACTCCAGCATCGGTGCGTCCGGCTCCATGCAACACGACCGGATACCCCGTCATTGAAGCGATCGCTTCCTCAACCTCTGCCTGCACAGTCCGCTGCTTAAGCTGCCGCTGCCAACCATGAAAGTCAGTGCCCAAGTACTGAATGACTAGAGCAACCCGTTGCCTTTCGGGGGGGCGAATCTGCTGATTCGCTTCAGCAAGACTAGCAGTTAGCATCGCAGACATGATCAGACACTCAAGCTAGGTTAATTCAATGATTGCCATTTCCGCATTGTCGCCACGGCGGTTAACCGTGCGAAGAACGCGAGTATAGCCACCATTGCGATCGCCATAGCGTTCGCCCACCTGCTCAAACAGCATGTGAACCAACTGCTTATCGTAGATATAGCCCATCGCCTGCCGACGAGCAGACAAAGAACCGTCTTTAGCCAGCGTAATCATCCGATCCGCTTCAGAGCGAACCGCTTTGGCTCTTATTTTAGTTGTGGTGATTCGACCATGCCGAATCAACTCAGTGGTTAGCGCTCTCAGGAGTGCTTTTCGTTGGTCAGCAGGCTTGCCCAACTGCGGGACGCGACAACGGTGACGCATAATACAAAGATATAACAGTACAAAACAACACTAAAAAACGGTAGAGAAAAGCTCTCTACCTCGCTTCATTCTACTGAGCAGGACGCGATGACTTATCGTGAGGCAACGTAATACCCAGCCGATCCTGCAAGGCCTCGATCACTTCTTCTGCCGACTTGGCTCCAAAGTTCTTGATTTCAAGCAGGTCTTCCTGCGTATAGTCAAGCAGATCGGCAACCGAGTTAATCTGCGCTCGCTTCAGGCAGTTGTAAGCTCGAACCGAAAGCTGTAGCTCCTCGATCGGAATTTGATTCGCCGGATCATCTGACCCTTCATCCAAATCATCAATCGGCGCAAAGTCGATTTCTCGGAGCGGATTAAACAGACTTACTAGAATATTTGCCGCTTGGCTCAAGGCTTCCTGCGGAGTTAGACTTCCGTTCGTCCAGATCTCCATCACAAGGCGATCTTTTTCGACCGATTCTCCCAGCCTGGCGCTTTCGATCGAGTAATTGACCTTACGGACTGGCATGAAGATTGCATCGATTTGCAGGAAATCCAAAGCAGTCCCTTCATCTCGGCTCCGATCGATCGCCCGATAGCCCACGCCCCTCTCGATCCGGAATTCCATCTCGAAAGTCGCGCCTGCCGCCAAAGTTGCGACATACTGATCAGGGTTGATCACTTCGACTTCCGCAGGAAGTTCAAAGTAAGCTGCCGTGATGGTAGCAGGACCTTCCACACGCAAGCGACCGATCTGAGGCTGCGAAGAATATCCTTTCAGGACAATCTCCTTCATGTTCATCAGAACATCCAGCACATCTTCCCGGACACCCGGAACCGTCATAAACTCATGCGTTACGCCAGCGATCCGAACTGCCGTGACCGACGAACCCTCTAAATTAGAGAGCAAAACCCGCCGCAGCGCATTTCCAACTGTGATCCCCTGACCGCGATCGAGGGGTTCTAGGATAAATTTGCTATAGGAACTTCGATCCTCACCTGTATCTGACTCAATGCACTCGACTTGAAATTGTGCCACAACCTAGCCTCCCTTCTTTCTCGCCCTAGAAAGTAATTTCTGCTTGCTCCCAAATGCCCATCTCCAGCAGTGTGCTTTCAACTCTCAGGTTTCACGGACAGAACCCTGCCTGCAAAAACCTGCTAGATATTCACATCTGACAGAGCCTAAACGCGACGCCGCTTGGGGGGACGACAGCCATTGTGAGGGATTGGCGTTACATCCCGGATCAAGGTGATCTCTAATCCTGCACCCTGAAGCGCCCGAATTGCGGTTTCGCGCCCAGAGCCAGGACCGCTCACCATCACTTCGATCTGGCGCATTCCCTGATCGGCAGCCCGACGACCTGCATTTTCAGCCGCCGTCTGAGCCGCAAACGGAGTTCCTTTTTTAGCGCCTTTGAAGCCGCTAGAACCGGAGGATGCCCAAGAGATCGCCTCGCCATTGGTATCAGTAATGGTGATGATCGTGTTGTTAAACGTAGATTGGATGTGTGCTACGCCGCTCGGAACGTTTCGCTTCTGCTTCTTCGCACCACCCGTTCTTTTTGTTGGTTGTCTCGCCATACGTGCTGCCTTTCTGCCAAATGTAATCTCAATCCAAAATACTGAGCCGCGTGAGTTCAGCTCTGGGATCGTACTGCCTGACCCCGATTGCTCCATCTCGCAGGTTAGTTAACAGTGGACTTGTTCGCTTTCAACACCAAACTGCTGTCAGCGCCAAACCAAGACCAGCCCACCGTTGCCCTGCCCACTGTTGCCCACAGTCTTATTTCTTGCCTGGAGCCTTCTTCTTGCCTGCGACCGTCCGACGACCGCCACGGCGAGTCCGAGCGTTGGTGCGCGTCCGTTGCCCCCGTACTGGCAGACCCATACGATGGCGACGACCCCGATAGGTTCCAATGTCCATCAGTCGCTTGATGTTCATTGATTCCCAACGGCGAAGATCGCCTTCTACCTGATAGTCACCCTCAATTACTTCTCTCAAAGAGATAACGTCAGCGTCGCTCAAATCCTTGACGCGCGTGTCAGGATTGACACCGCTTTTGGCTAAAACCGCTTTCGATCGCGTCAAGCCAATGCCATAGATATAAGTCAAGCCAATTTCAACACGCTTGTCCCGGGGGAGATCTACTCCTGCAATTCGTGCCACCTTCTAACCCTCTCTAGTTTTGCTTCTACTAGCTTTGCTTTCACCAGCTTGTAAACCTAAGTTCTTGGTCAATCCAGACGCCGCTCAGATGAGGCTTTCGGGAGCTTCATCAGCGTCCGGAAAATGCTTAAGAATTACACTAACCTTGACGCTGCTTATGCTTCGGGTTAGAACAAATCACCATAACGCGGCCGCGACGACGGATGACGCGGCATTTTTCGCACATTTTCTTTACAGATGCTCGGACTTTCATGTCCCCTAGTTTAAATTCAAGACTACAAACATAACATCGTACCAATTTAAATGAATACTGTCAACTCCTAAAAGAGCTTTAGCAGTCAGGATCTCAGAGCACACCTTTTGGGATAAATAGTTTTTGCTAGACAATTTTTTGGGTAGGAAAGCTTTATTAAAAATTAACTTGCAGAGGCTGCGAGCAGCCCGATCGCTACTTCTTGCTATTGGTATTACGAAGGCGATAGGTAATCCTACCCTTTGTCAAGTCATAGGGGGTGAGTTCTACTTTGACGCGATCGCCCGGCAGAATTTTGATGTAGTTGCGGCGAATCTTACCGGAAATATGGGCAAGCACGTTAAAGCCGTTGTCCAAATCAACGCGGAACATGGCGTTAGGCAAGGAGTCTATGACAGTTCCTTCCATTTCGATCAAATCTTGTTTAGACAAAGTGGTCTCTCCTAATATGGATTGGTGAGCGAGGCTGAAAAGCTTCCTCTGAAAATAAATCTATTCTTCTCTAGCCTAACAAATGTTTACACAGAGCGACCCAACAGCAAAGCTAGGTCGTAGTTGGCAGAGTAACCGTAGATCCGTTTCCAGAAATTGTCAAGACTTCTTTAAGTCACCACTTGCCGCAGCTTCGAGGTAATTTCTTCGATCGCCTGATCGCCATCAATGGTCACAAGCTGGTGCCGATCGCGGTAGAAGTCAATTAAGGGAGCGGTCTGCGCCCGATAGACCTCTAGGCGATTCAGAATGACCTCTTCCGTGTCGTCTTTACGACCTCTGCTCAGCAACCGCTCTAATAGAGCCTTGTCCGGCACATCAAAATTGATCACATGATCACAGGCTTGATGAATTTCGGTGAGCAGTTGGTCTAAAAACTCAGCCTGAACGACTGTGCGAGGAAATCCATCCAGAATCCAGCCTGCTTTGGTATCGCCTTGGCTGAGGCGATCGCGAACTAGATCTAGAATCAACTGATCCGGAACCAATTCCCCCTGATCCATGAACGACTGGGCTTTTTGCCCCAGCTCTGTCTGTTGAGCAACGGCAGCGCGAAGAATTTCGCCTGTAGAAATGTGAGGAATTTGGTGTTCCTGCGCCAGCATCAAAGCTTGAGTTCCCTTTCCTGCTCCTGGAGGTCCCAGGAAAATTAATCGTGCCACTATTGTTTCACCATTCCTTCATAGCGTTGAGAGATCACATAGGTCTGGATCTGCTTTGCCGTGTCGATCGCCACACCCACCAAAATCAACAGTGAGGTCGCCCCTAACCGCTGGAAGGTCGTCACATTCACCGCTCCTTCGACAATCGTAGGAATAATGGCGATCGCGCCCAGGAAAATCGCGCCCAAAAAGGTGAGACGATTCAGCACTCGCTCGATATACTCACTGGTAGCTTTGCCCGGACGAATGCCTGGAATACTCGACCCCATCTTTTTCAAGTTTTGGGACAAATCCACAGGGTCAACAAATAGCGAAGTATAGAAGTAGCTGAAGAAAACAATCAGCACCAAATAGACAATGATGTAAACCCAGCTTCCAGGGCTGAGATATTTAATTAGCTGGGTGAGGATGGGATTGTCTGGCAGAACTTGCAGCAAGAAGAACGGCAGCGACAAGAAGGCGTAGGTGAAAATGATCGGCATTACACCACCTTGATTCAGCCGTAGCGGCAGATAGCTGCTTCTTTC
>JBBSFA010000073.1:0-8287 GCA_038239185.1 Elainellales cyanobacterium
GGCTGCCCGGTGAGGGTTTCGATCGTATGCTCTTGGACGAGTAGCCAGCGGTAGCCGCAGTCTTTGAGGGCTTTGACGAATTCGTATAGGGTGTCGGGATGGTTGGGCAGGTGCATTTCTGGGGGCGAGAAGCCTTTGACTCGTGCCAGTGCATCCCAGCCGAAGATGGCGGCAAATTGGTGTTGCCATGCCTGGATGTGGAGTTTGAGATCGGGGATGGGGGTGGAGGGGACGACGGCGTGGCTCCACATGGTGCCGAGCCATTCGACGTAGGGCTGGTAGGTGGGGTCGCAGGTGATGCGCTTGAGGTTGTCTAAGATGTCGCTGCGTCCCATTTGCCGGAGTCCCCAGAGCAGATTGCCGGAGTAGTCGAGCATAACGCGGGGGTTGCAGCCTTGCTGGACGAGTTCGGGGATGAAGTCTGCCATGCGCGAGTAGCACCAGGCAAACATGCCTGCGTTGTGGTTGTCGCCGTCGTTGGGATGCTCGAACATGTATTGCAGATGTCCGATGAGCTGTCCTTCTGCGCCTGCTGGGATGGTGGGCTGGTGCATGTGTAGAGCGATCGCAAATCCAGCAGAAATGTTTTGGAGCTGCAAGTTGGATTGGGTGGCGATCGAGGGGTCTGTTTGGGTGACTGATTGCAGGATGGATTCGCTGCCGCAGATATTGGGCAGGTCATCTATCAGTTCGGGTAAGGCGGGTAGAGTGGGAGCGGTCGCAGATAATGCCATAAGCAACTCCGGAGGGTTCCTCTTAACGCTACATGCTCTATTTCGATTCGGACAGGCGATCGGACTTGTATTTTTGAGATAAAAATTGACAAAGGCGGGGATCATAGACTGATCCCAATTGACCTTAAAATAAGACAACTATTGATTGGTTAATCGTTTTTCAGCCGCCGCGATCGCCCAGGAGAAATTTATATGAGTCGTCCGATTGTCCTTGGCATTGTGGGAGACAGCGCCGCTGGTAAAACAACGCTGACTAAGGGGATTGCACAAGTCCTGGGCGAAGAGAATGTGACGGTGATTTGTACCGATGACTATCATAAGTTCGATCGCAAGCAGCGGGCTGAGATGGGGATTTCGGCATTGCATCCGGACTGTAACTATTTGGATATTATTCAGCAGCATTTGAGCTTGTTGCGGACAGGGCAACCGATTCTGAAGCCGATCTATAATCACACCTCTGGCGCGTTTGATCCGCCGGAGTATATTAAGCCGGGTAAGTATGTGATCGTGGAGGGGCTGCTGGGGTATTCGACTCGCGGGATGCGCGACAGCTATGATGTGCGGGTGTATTTGGCTCCGCCTGAAAGCCTGCGGTATACGTGGAAGATTAAGCGGGATACTCGCAAGCGCGGCTATACGGAAGAGCAGGTGATGGAGCAGATGCGCCAGCGGGAGCCAGATTCGGATGCTTATATTCGTCCGCAGCGCCAGTGGGCAGACGTGATTGTGACGTTTTATCCGCCGAGCGATGCCTCTACTTTGACCGATCTGATGCTGAATGCGCGTCTGGTGCTGCGTCCGACGATTCCTCATCCTGATTTGACCACCATTTTGCATCCGCAGGGAAGCAGCAAGGGGTCGGCGATGCGGCTGGAACTCGATCGCGATATGGGTAAGCCTGTCGATGTGCTGGAAATTGATGGTCATGCGACTGAAGCCCAGGTACATCAGATCGAGCGGATTTTGTGCAATGAAGTGCCGCGTCTAGGGCAGTTTTGCAGCCTGGAAGGGAATCGAGATCTGGGCAAAGTGGTGGGAACGACGGGTGAGCTGCTGCAAAGCTATCCGCTAGCGCTGACGCAGCTTTTGATTACTTATCACATGCTGAAGGCGGCGAATGTGCAGGCGGTTGATCAGGCTTCCGGGCAGTAGCGGAGTCTTTTGGTAAGGTTTAGGTTTATTTCGCGATCGCTCTGGCTGCGCTAGGCTAGAGGAAAAGACTTTTGTCCTAGATTATGAGTCAAACTGTTTCTTCCTCTCCTGCCGAACTTAACGGGTCTAAGAAGTCTGTCAGCCCAGCGATCGCGACTTCTGGCGTGGGCGATTTTCTTCAGGAAACGCAGGCTTTGACGCGGCGGTTGTTTATTCAGCTCCAGCGTCGCCCGACGACTTTGATTGCGGGGATTATTCAGCCTGTGATGTGGCTGGTGCTGTTTGGGGCTTTGTTTCAGAATGTGCCGTCTGGACTGTTTGGGACGAGCCAAACCTATGGGCAGTTTTTGGCGGCAGGGGTGATTGTGTTTACGGCTTTTAGCGGGGCACTGAATGCAGGGCTTCCTGTGATGTTCGATCGCGAGTTTGGCTTTTTGAATCGGCTGCTGGTGGCTCCTTTGGCATCCCGGTTTTCGATCGTGCTGGCTTCTGCGATTTTTATTGCGACTTTGAGTTTGATTCAGACGGCGGTGATTATTGGGATGAGCGCGGTGCTGGGGGCGGGGTTGCCTGCTCTAGGGGGGTTGGCTTTGGTGGTGGCGATCGTGCTGCTGCTGGTGGTGGGGGTGACGGCTTTGAGCTTGGGGCTGGCGTTTGCGTTGCCGGGTCATATTGAGCTGATCGGCGTGATCTTTGTGACGAGTCTGCCGCTGCTGTTTGCGAGTACGGCTTTAGCGCCGCTGTCGTTTATGCCGACCTGGCTGCGGATTGTGGCGAGTTTGAATCCTTTGAGCTATGCGATCGAGCCGATTCGCTATGTTTATTTGCATCCGGATTGGACACTGGGCAGTGTCGTAATGCAAACGCCGTTTGGTGCGGTGACGATGGGCATGACTTTGCTGCTGCTGACGGGGTTCAGCGCGGTTGGACTGTTGGCGATTCGTCCGTTGTTGAAGCGATCGTTTGCTTAGGCGGGAGCAAACTGGATGATGTTATCGTCTGCAATTTTAGGATGCACCCTAAGACCGGAATCTCTCACACTGGAAGCTCTATGAAAATACCCTGTTCTTTTACTTCTTCTCGGATCGCCCTGGCGGGATTGACTTTGAGTCTTTTGGGCGCTGGTATTCTGCTGGCGGGTATGCAATCTGCTCAAGCGCAAACGACAGGCAGCAGCAGCGATCTGCAAGCTCCGGTAGGCGCTAGTGATAGCAATTCGCAAACTAGCGGTGATTTTGGGAGCCTCAACAATTTGTTTGATTTGCTGCATCGGGCGCAGCAGGGTACGATCGCTGATCCTTATGCGTTTGGTCGCGCTCAGCAGCAGAATCTGAATACTGCGGCGGCAGCTTTTCGGCAGCGGCAGCTAGAGCTGTTGCAGCAGCAAGGTCAGCCTGGAACTGCTCCGGCTACTGTACCTCAACTCGCTGCTCCCAGTCAGAGTGTGGCTCCAAGTCCTGCGGCTCCGAGTCAGATGGGTAATCCATAGATTGTTCGATCGCAAAAGGCTCTTGTGTTGCGCTTGGTACGGTACAAGAGCCTAGATTGATGCTTCGATGTCACTTCTTCGATGCCACTATGCTTTTTTGGTGTACCATCCCCAAAGTATCAGTGCAATCATGGCACCGATGATGCCGGAAGTGATTGCATTCATCGTCAAAACGCCGGCAGAGGTACTAAAGCCCATCAGCAGCTTGCCAAAGTAGCCGCCGCCGATGGCTCCCAAAATGCCTAGCATGTTTGTCGTGAATTGATTTCCTCCTGCATTTAAGACTCTGGCTAAAGCGGCTGCAATTAATCCCAAAAGAACCCATGCCAAAACGTTCATTATGATCCCTTCTCTTAGGTCTTAGACGGACATCTCCCTGTCCAGTTGTATTCGTATGTACCTATACTGATTCGATCGCGCCGAGCCTGGGAACTTGTATCTATATTTAACATTTGGTTGGGTTCAATTGGGCGGAAGCTCCACCCAATATATGGAAAATTAATATGAAGCGATCGGGGGGGCAGACACCACATTTTGGGATTCCAAGACAGCCGCCGCCCGCAGGACTAATGCCTCGTTGTAAGGTGCGGCGATGAGCTGAACCCCGACTGGAAGCGTATTGGGGCGATTAATTGGGACAGAAACGATCGGCAAGCCATTGACGGAAAGCGGCTGTGTGTACAGCCCTAGATTGGGGCGAACCAGCATTTCTTTTCCGTCTAGCGTCATCGTTTGTTGACCGATTAGCGGTGCTGGACAGGGAGTAGTGGGGGCGATGATTAGATCGACTTGCTGGAAGAGTGCTCGAATTTGGTCGCGATACCAGCGGCGAAATCGCTGCGCCTGTAAATACCAAGCGTTTGGAATCAGGGTTCCGGCGAGGAAGCGATCGCGGGTGGCGGGATCGAAGTCTTGGGGACGGGTTTTGAGGCGATCGAAGTGGAGATTGCTGCCTTCGCTGGCGGTAATGAGATAGGCGGCGGCTCTGGCTCTAGCGGCTTCGGGGAGGGTGACTTGCTGGGTTGCGCCGAGGGCTTGGGCGACTTGGGCGACGGCAGCTAGGACTTCGGGTGCGGCGTTTTGGGCGAAGTAGTCGGTGGCGATCGCGATTCGTAGTCCGCTGATGCCGAGGTTGAGCTGTGGCAGGCAGGGTTCGGGTGGCAGTGAGGTACAAACGGGATCGCGCGGGTCTTCTCCTTGCATCAGGTCGAAGCTGGCGGCTAGGTCGCGGACGGAGCGAGCGAAAGGTCCAATGTGATCGAGACTGCCGCAAAAGAGGAAGACTCCCGATCGCGAGAGTCTGCCGTAGGTGGGTTTGAGTCCGAAGATGCCGCAGAGGGCGGCGGGTACGCGAATGGAGCCGTTTGTGTCAGAGCCGAGCGTGAGGGGAACTAGTCCGGCGGCGACTGCTGCGGCTGAGCCGCCGGATGATCCTCCGGCAACGCGGTTTAGATCGTGGGGATTGCGGGTGGCTCCGTAGTGGCTGTTTTCGGTGACGAAGCCATAGGCGTATTCGTCCATGTTGAGTGCCCCGACTAGGATTGCGCCTGCTTGTTTGAGGGCGGTGACGGCGTGGGCATCGGTGGCGGCGGGTGGATTATCTGCGTTGATCTTGGAGCCTGCTAGGGTGGGTAATCCTTGGATGTCGAACAGATTTTTTACGGCAAATGGGACTCCTGCGAGGATACCGGGTTCGGTTCCGGCGGCGATCGCGGCATCGATTTGTTGGGCAGATGCGATCGCAGATTCGGCGAGGACAGCGGTGAAGCTGTTGATGGCTTTGTCTCTGGTGGCAATTCGCGCTAGGGCGGTTTGGGTGATTTCGGTGGCGCTGACTTGTTTGGCTCGGACGGCGGTGGCGATTGCGATCGCATCGGCGGTGTCAAAATCGATCGTCATGTTGGGGTTCCTGGTTCGGTTGGGGGCGGACTGGAGTTTGGGCTATGGCTGAAATGTGGTCGCGGATTCGGTTAGATCGGGTAGCGGAAATTCCATGACTAGTTTGGCGATCGCGGCGGTTCGTTCTAAGTTTTCAATCACGCCGGGACGATGTTCTGGGTGAAGCTCTAGCCCGATTAGCTGGGCGGTTAAGTCTACTAGGGTTGCTAGGTCAGGTTTGGGTTCGGTCATGGGAGATTCTCCGGTCTAGTGGGTTTTCAATTGGTCTAATAGTGCTTGCCGCATGATTTCGATCGGGGCGGGTTGCTGGAGCCAGAGGGTTAGGGCGACTGCGCCTTGTTGAACTAGCATTTCTAAGCCATCGATCGGGTTTGCGCCTTGAGCTTGGGCATATCGCAAAAACTGAGTGGGGCGCGGGGTGTAGATGAGGTCGTAGGCGATCGCGCCGGATTTGAGTGGCTCTAGGTCTTTGGGACTGAGGGGGGAGGCTTCTAGCTGGGGGAACATGCCGATCGGGGTGGTGTTGACCAGCAGATCGGCATGAGGCAGTAGGTTAGGCAGGTTGTCCCGCTTGTGAACGGAGAGGGTTTTCGATCGCGGGGAGGATTGCCAGCTTTCGAGAAAGGGCTGGAGTTTGGCAGGGTTGCGCCCGACGACATGGATTTGCTGACAGCCTAGCTGCATACAGCCTGCTACGACTGCGCGGGCGGCTCCGCCGTTGCCTAGGACGACTGCGATCGCGTTTTCCCAGCTTCGTAGGGTGGTTAGGGGGGCGATGAAGCCTGCGACATCTGTGTTGGTGCCGCCCCAGCCCTGTGCGGTGGGGTAGACGGTGTTGACTGCGCCTATGGTTTGCGCTAGTTCGGAGATTTCTGAGAGCAGGGGGATGATTGCCTGCTTGTGGGGAATAGTGACGCTGAAGCCGCGTAGTCCGATCGCCCGAAATCCAGCGAGTGCGGTTGATAGATCGGCTGGGGTAACGGGGAGGGGGAGGTAGACGGCGTTGATGCCTAGCTGGGCGATCGCGGCGTTGTGCATTACGGGGGATAGGGAATGTTCGATCGGGTGTCCGATCACGCCTAGCAGTTGAGTGGTTCCGGTAATCATGCGTTGATGTCTTGCGTTGAATCGGCTAAGTGGCGAGATGGGCGGCGAGATGGGCTGTCTCTAAATTTAGCCAAAAAAAGCAAAAAAAATCCCCAGCTTTTGGCTGGGGAAGTAATCAGGGTGCATCTACCACTCCTGTATCCACAGAATTCGCTGCCTTTTCGGGAGAAAGGAGATGAGGGAATGGTGAAGGCTTGACCTGTGATCGTAGAGTTTGTGCAAACTTGGTCGATCGGGTCAAGGCTGGTTAGGGGTTCGGGCGTTTGGATGTTCTGCTGGAGCAGGGGTTGACGAAGTGGGTGTTCCGGACTGATTCTGAAAGACTTGATTCTGGAAGACTTTGGCAAGCTGGTCTGCGGTGAGCGATCGCACTAGGCTGATGGGCAAGGTGGGCTGGCTGAGCAATTGGGCGTAGGATGCGCTTAAGTAGGGACGATAGTCGGGCTGATGGGCGATATAGGTATTGAAAAAGGCGACTCCGATCGCTCTGATATAGAGCTGTGCCAGTGTGGGATCGGGACCAATGGCTTCGGGGGGCAGCGGTACGGCTTTGGCATCTGCGTCGGGTGGGGCGATCGTTGAAAAATGGGTGCCGCGCGTGAGCAGCAGCAGGTATTTGTCGGGCGTTTGCAGCCAGGTAAAGGGCTGAACTTGTTCTAACAAGGCAGGGGCAACGGTGTCGGCTCCGCTGCCGATGAGCAGGGTAGGGATTTGAATGCTGGCAAAGCTGGCTTGTCCAAACAGGTTGCTGCCGATTGGGTTGATGGCAATAATGGCTTTGATGCGATCGTCTTTGAGGACGGGGATGTTGGACTGTGGCAGATCTAGCGCTCGACATTGGAGCAGTAGGGATAGATCCAGGGATTCAGAAGACTCAGTACAGTCGGCAGCGAGCTGCTGAAAGTCAAGTTTGGCTCCTGCGAGCGCGAGCGCGGTGTAGCCACCAAATGACTGACCGACTACGCCGACTTGCTGCACGTTGATCCGTCCGGCAAAGCGGGGGTCGTTGCGCGATCGCCGTTGGAGGACATTCAGCAAGAATTGGATGTCTAGGGGGCGATTGATGAATTCTTCGGGGGAGGTGACTTGATTGGCTCTGCCGGAGATCAATGCCTGAAGCTGATCGGCGTTGCTGCCGGGGTGTTCTGGGACTGCTACTGCAAAGCCGTAGGAGGCAAGCTGGCGGGCGAGGTAGGCGTAGGAGTCGCGATCGGAGCCTAGTCCATGCGAGATCACGATCAGCGGCGCGTTGGGGACAGGCTGCTGTGATGCGGCTAGCGGCAGATAGATGTCGGCTGGAAACGATCGCTGGCGGCGCTGGTCGCGGAGTTGGATGGTGTATTTTTCCCAGGTGAAGCTACCGGGCGATCGCAGGTCTGGCAGGGCGGCGAATTCGACGGGGGCGATCGCTTGGGCTTCGGAATCTGCCTGCTGTTGAATGAGCGTAATGGTTTGTTGGGTTTGCCGAATCAGCGTTTCTAAGTTGCCAAAAATCCGCAGGGCGCGGGGTAGGTCGATGCGGACTGAGCTGATCGGAAATTTCTCTAGTGTGTTGACTAAGGTTAAGCCATCGGGTTCTGCGGCTGATTGGATCAATGCCGATCGCAAGGCATAGAATCCGGGCAGATTGGATTCGGTGCGGATTACCTGCCCTAGCCGATTGAGTAGGGTTTCACCAGTTTCGGTGTAGAGAAACTGGGAAACTGCTACGGGCGACAAGTCTGCTTTTGCTTGGAGTAACTGCCGGAGCTGCTGGAGCTGTTTGTCATCCAGGTAGCGGGTGTATTTTCTGAGGTCTTCTGTGATTCTGCCTTCCTGGGCATAGACCTTTAGCGCCTCAACAGAGATCGATCGCTCCAGTAGTCCGTAAGAAAAGGTGACGCGATCGGCTGCCCAGGCTGATCCA
>JBBSFA010000074.1:0-8277 GCA_038239185.1 Elainellales cyanobacterium
CGAGCAGAGCTTGCTCAACGGCGGGCGCAGCAGAGCGAGGAGCCGCAGCCACTTGCGGTTTAGGCGCAGGGGATTCCAACTCAGGGCGCTTGGGAGGTTCAACCAGTGAGCGATTCTTACGGATTTCGAGAATCTGCGGCTTTTTCACAGGCGGCTGAGGGCTTGAAGATCTGGGTGTCGAGCCAGAGGAAGGTGGGGATGGCAAGGGTCTAGAAAGGGTTTGGGTTGGCGTGTATTTTTCGGCGGCAGCCCGAATCCGAGCCGCTTCCGCTTCTGTGATAGTACTACTGTGGCTTTTGACCGAAATATTCAGCTGATCGCAAACTGCTAAAAGATCTCTATTGTCCAAATTCAATTCCTTCGATAACTCGTATATTCTCACTTTGCCGTTGTTCATCCACAATCCCCTCTGCGTCCCGGTTGATCTTACATAACGACCTACTGTTTTTGTTGAAACTACATTGAGTCCTTGATCTAACTACAGTATTTAGGTATTGATTTCAAGAGACAAGTCAAGAAACTTTAATCTCTCGATCAAATTCTCTTGGCTGTGAATCAGACAGCGGTTCAAGAGAAATAAGGGAAATTGATCCCTTAGACAGCTTCCCTTACCATATTGCACAAATTTTTGAGAAATTGGAGGCAGGTCAAATGAGTTCTCTTTATCTCAGAGCTTCTGTGCAGGACTTTGCGGCGTAGCCTTCTGCTTGGAGTCAAGCATCCATCGGTGGATTAAGTTTATATCTGTGCGAACTTCAGTCCTCCTATGGAATACCTCAAGCTTTTAACCTTGTTTTTTGAAACTTGACTCCTTGACTTGCTCTTTTGGATTCTCCTGCCTTAAATTCTGTTCCTGAATCCTTCTCTAACTCTACTTTCGTTTGAGTTACTCTTGCGGATTTACTTCAGTTTATCTTGCCGCAGTCTCTCCCCGTATCAGTTTTAGCATCTTTCTGTTTTTCTGCTCCTGGAGTATAAAAGCCACCCCCACTTGCGGCTGTCTCGCTTACACTCGATAATCGCTGCCAGAGCGCTTGATATAGCTCTTTGGCAACCGGAGCTTTAAGCGATCGCCCCAACCGATCTTTTTTTTGAGCGAACTGGAGGCACTCCAGACAAGGGCAGAGGTAAGCAGATCGACCCATGCCATGGTCTAATTGTATCGTTTGAGAGGAAGACAGCCGCACTACTCGCCAAAAGTCCGTCTTTGGGGCAGTTTTGCGGCAGCTCACGCAACAGCGATAGTTGAGTAGCATAGCACTTCTACAGCACTTTGCGCTGGGGCTAAATCTAGAGTTTAAAATTCGCAACTCGCTAGGTCTAGATCCCCAGATTCTTCGAGAATCCGGGGATCTGGCATCGACAGTTTCTTACGCACACATGACTTATGGGCGCTGAAGCGCTGCACTGGTTTCAGTTCCGAAGCCATCGGGGTTGGCAGCTTGTTCCGGTTCAAGCTCCTCAGCTTCAACTTCCTCTTCAGGTTCTTCAGCATCGGTTGCCTCAGCTTCCAGTTCCTCAGCTTCAGCTTCGATCGCTTCCTCAGCTTCAGGTTCAAACTCTTCTTCCGGCTCAAACTCCTCAGCTTCTAGCTCTTCGTCTTCTTCCTCCTGTGCATAAGTGGCTTCACGGGCAACGCGGCGTTCTTCTGCGATCGCTTCTACTTTCCGAGTTTCGGCATCGTGATCGTACTTGGCAGAATCTTTGATGTCGATCTTCCAGCCCGTCAGCCGAGCTGCTAACCGGACATTTTGCCCTTCTTTGCCGATCGCCAGACTCAACTGATCTTCAGGCACTAAAACGTGCGCTTGGCGTTCGTCTGGATTCATCAGCCGCACTTCTTCGACCCGCGCCGGACTAAGTGCATTAGCGATATAGATGGATGGATCGGGCGACCAGCGAATCACGTCAATTTTTTCGCCGCGCAGCTCGTTCACCACTACCTGAATCCGCGATCCGCGAGCGCCAATACAGGCTCCCACCGGGTCAACATCGCGTTCTAGCGTGTCTACGGCAATTTTAGTGCGAGGTCCAACCGATCGCGACGGTGGATTTGCTTCTCGTGCCACTGCCACGATCCGAACAATTTCTTCTTCAATTTCTGGCACTTCAGTTGCGAACAGATCCACGACCAATCCAGCATCAGCTCTGGAAACCAAGAGCTGTGGACCGCGATGAGAGCCTTCTAGAACTTTCTTAAGGAAAATTCTGAAAGTTGCATTCGCGCGATAGTTATCATTGGGGAGCTGGTCGCGCTTCAGCAGCTCAGCTTCGACTTCAGGCTGTCCGAAGCCGCTGTTGACCGCCATGATGATAGACTGCCGCTCAAACCGCAGCACTCTGGCTTGCAGGATCGTCCCTTCTAGCTCCTGGAATTCTTCTTGGACGAGCTTCCGCTGCTGGTCGCGTAGCTTTTGGGCTAAGACCTGCTTGGTTTGAATCGCTGCCATCCTGCCAAATTCACCCTGATCCGGGGTAACATCCAGCACGACAGTATCGCCTAATTGCGCTTCAGCCGCGACTTCCTGGACTTCTTCTAAGGCGATTTGGTGATCGGGATTATCGATTGCCTCCACAATGGTCTTGGTTGCCAGCACCCGGAATCCTTCGTCTTCGATGTCGAGTTCTACTTCAAAGTTGTTGAAATACTCCTCATCAAAAATCGCTCCATCGGAACGATTGGTTCGACGATAGCGCTCATAGCCCTTCAGCAATGCCTCTCGCAGGGCGGCTTGAACGGCGTGTTTGGGTAAGTTACGTTCGCGGCTAATGCCGTCAATCATTTCTCGGAGTCCTGGGAGCGTGACCATCGACATAGGAGGAACCTCGTTTCGATCTCTAAGTGTTCAAGTTGTTATTGAGTTGGAAAAATATCTGGCGGAAAATATCTGGCGGCTAAGAACTTGCTGAGACCTTAAACGCGATCGACCAACTGCACACGGCTGACTAGGTGGCGAGGAATGGCGATCGGTCTGCCTTTCTGATTGATATGGAGTGTCTCCTCATCGCGTCGCACCAATAGCCCTGTCCAGGTCGTTTTGCCATTGTGAGGTTCGGTTGCCGTCACCTCGATCGGGAATCCTTTGAATGAGGCGAATTCGCGATCGCTGCTGAGGGATCGAGAGATGCCAGGGCTAGAAACCTCTAAGACGTAAGCATCGGGCATCAGGTTCGATTCATCCAGGGCAATTTCCAGGATATGACTCATCCGTTCACAGTCATCCAAGCTGACATCTGCCTGAGGATTGTGAATGTCTACCCGCAGGGCGGGAGGGCTTTGATTGGTTTGAAACACTGCCCCCACTACCTCAAGTCCGAGCGTTGCCGCAACTGGGGTTGCGAGTTCGATCACTTGTGGAATTAATGGATGCGTCATGGGCTGGATCAGAAAATGCTGGATTCAGAAATTGCAAGAAATTAAAAAAAGTGGGCACTGACCCACTTCCCAACGGAATGATGTCTCAAGAATAGCTAAGGATAAAGCTAACTCTTCACCCACTCCCCAACTTCCACAAGTTTAGCGTATCCGTTTAGATTGATGGCAGAATTTCCTAGCGGTTTGAATCCTATTGGCGATCGCCTTGCGTGAGTTCGTAAAGTCGCTGAGTCCGAGTTTGTAAGTGCTCTGCGTCTTCTTGTCTCACTTGTTTGACGTAGTTCAGTTTGACTTCATCCAGCAGCGCGATCGCCAAAGCTTGAATCTCTTCGATCGCATTTTTTTGCTGAATCTCGCTGCGGAAAGTGCCCAAGAGGCGATCGACCAACTGCTGAGTCAGTTTTGCACCTGTTTCATCTTCCAAAGCCGAAACCAGAGCTTGATAGGCACTTTGCGAGGCTTCCACGGCGATTTGCTGGGTCAGGCGATTAGAAAGCTCGCTTGCGCCAGGTAAGCGTTGCAGTCCGGCATAGAGCGGCGAACTATTGAGCACTTGAATCAGCACATGCTGAAGCAGCGCATCCAGATCCGGTTTGACTTGGGGCAACACCTGATAGACCAGCACCGTCGAGAACCGCTGAGCGATCGCCTCTCCCTCGTTAATCCCATTCAAATCGATATATCGTCGTCCACCCGTGGGATTGAGCAGCCAGCGGGTGACCGTACCGCCTCGCAGCAAATCTTGGGTTTGGTCAATAATTTGCAGCACTACCATTTCAGTTAGCTCGGCGGCAAAGGTCGCTACGACGGTATGCACTAGGCGATTGTTGAGCGAATCCAGTTTAAGCAGCTTTGCCTGCTGGAGACGGATGCTTGCCGGAATCACCCGCAGCCAGCGCCAAACTGGGACGACTAGCAACAGGTCATACCAGCGCCAAATCATCGTGTCTAGCCAGCTTACGCCTCGATAGCGGCGGCTGAGATAGAAGGTTCGCACCAAAAACTCTGCGCCAAATAGCCCGATAAACCACCGATCAATCTGCCAGAAGCGATCGATCGGCTCTCCGTCTTCGCCAATGCCGCGATAGTAGTTGGTCGCAATCAAGGGACGAATTTGGCGATCGAAAAAGCCGATCGCGTTCGTCCAGCCTGTTCGTGACAGATACGCCTCGCTCCAAAAGGTATTAAATGCCTGCTTCGAGGAGGTTTCGCCCGCTTGATCGCGCATCCGCCGTTTAATTTGCTCAAACGTGCCTGCCTTGCCCGCCCCCGTAAAGGGATTCTCGTCAATCATTTCGGTGCTGAGCGATCGCAAATTTGCCAGCAGCAAGCCCGACTGCGGCGACTGCAATCCGGTTGTGGCAACCTGGTTTTCGAGCTGCTGCACCACGGTCAAATAGTGCTCGGTCGTCCGGTGTGGCTCAATTCCCTTAAACTGTGCGCCGTACCACAGGGTGAACTGCGGCAACTGGCGCAAATAAATATTTCGCCAGGGAATATAGCTCAGATCACCCAGCACCAGCAGCAGATTGATTAGAGCGGCGATCGCCATGACTCGCTCGAACCATAAGCCCCGGTGGGGACGCGATCGACCAGACTTTTTGGCGGAAGTAGATTGCAAAGTCAAATTCTCCTAGGCTTTACACGAAACCATAGAAAATCCAGTTAAGCTATAGAAATCAGAGGTTGCAGTTTTACAAGCTTCTCCGATTCGGTCTTCGAGTCTTGAGCCTGCTTCTGGACTGGCTCTCAACACCTCGTCTCAATACTTTGGTTTCTCTTAACACTTTGTGGCAATGCTGCGAATCATAACTCAGCGGTCTGAAGCATTAACCGAACTACGGCGAATTTGCGATCGCACTCACGATGACCAGGTTGTCCATAAAGAGGCAACGGTGCGGGAAGTCCTTCAGGCAGTCAAACGCCAGGGCGATCGGGCAGTCTTACACTACACCGAAGAATATGATCATTTGACCCTGAAATCTGAAGATTTGAGAGTCACAAGTGCTGAGCTAGAAACAGCCTATCACCAAATTCCCCAAGAGTTGCTGGAGGCGATTCGGCTGGCTTGCCGCCAAGTGGAAGCTTTTCATCGGCAGCGGGTTCCCAAAAGCTGGGTGCAGTTTGGCGAAAACGAGATTGTCCTAGGCAAACGCTATACACCCGTCGATCGAGCTGGACTCTATGTGCCCGGTGGACGGGGAGCTTATCCCAGCACGGTGATTATGAACGCGATCCCAGCAGTGGTCGCGAAAGTGCCGCGAATTGTGATTACCACGCCGCCAACACCCGATGGCACGGTTAGCCCTGCGGTCTTAGTGGCTGCCCAAGAGGCAGGAGTGCGAGAAATCTATCGGGTGGGAGGGGCGCAGGCGATCGCGGCTCTCGCCTATGGCACTGAAACGATTCCCAAAGTGGATGTGATCACCGGACCCGGCAACGTTTACGTCACTTTAGCTAAAAAACTAGTCTATGGCACGGTCGGGATTGACTCGCTAGCAGGGCCTTCAGAAGTTTTAATCATCGCAGATGCTAACGCCAACCCTGTCCATGTGGCGGCAGATATGCTGGCGCAGGCAGAGCATGACCCAATGGCTGCCGCAATTTTGATCACGACAGACACCAGTCTGGCGATGATGGTGGTCACGGAAGTGAAGCAGCAGTTGCTCAACCACCCCCGCAAATTGCTGACCGAGAAGGCGATCGCCCACTACGGATTAGTCATCGTGGTGGACTCCCTAAAAGCAGCAGCCGAGCTATCCAACGAATTTGCCCCAGAACATCTGGAGCTAGAAGTTGCCGATCCCTGGAGCCTGCTGGAAAATATTCGCCATGCTGGGGCTATTTTCCTAGGGAACTCTACCCCAGAAGCCATTGGCGATTATCTGGCTGGTCCAAATCACACTTTACCGACTTCTGGCTCGGCTCGCTATGCTTCTGCGCTGAGTGTGGAAACCTTCCTGAAGCACTCTAGCCTGATTCAGTATTCGCCTACAGCACTCCAGCAAGTCGCAAGCGCGATCGACACGTTGGCGACTGCTGAAGGGCTGTCCTCTCACGCAGATTCGGTTAGGCTGCGAGTCCAAAAACCAAACTCAGAAGATTTAACCGCAGAGAAAGGCTGAAAGTTCTGAGAAAAACAGGCTACGCTACACCTTGGAGCTTGCGCGTGCTTTCGACTAAGCTGAGCGCAAACGCATCGAACCGTTTGGACAGCGTTTCGTCCAGCAGCTTGCCGTCTTCGCCAAACGCTTTCCAGGCTTGCCCGATCGCCACCTGCTCTGGAATCACCCAAGCGTGGACCCAGCGCATAATGGTTCGCAAATCGTTAAGGGCATTGCTGTTGGGCTGTCCGCCCAAGACGCTAATCACGCCTGTGACTTTGCCAGCCAAATGCTCAAACGCCATCAAGTCCAGCGTATTTTTCAGCACGCCGCTGACGCTGCCGTGATACTCAGGAGTTGCCAAAATCAGACCGTCCGCTTGCTGCACAGCTTGGCGCAGCTTGGCGACATCGGGATAGGTGGGATATTCGTCGCTGCCGTTGCAGAACGGTAAATCCAGCGATCGCAAATCTAAAATTTCGACCTCGGCTCCCAAAGCCGTGGCTCGTTGTGCTGCCACGGCTAACGCCTGATGGCTATAAGAACCGGGACGTAAACTGCCAGCAATGCCCACTAATTTGACCATCGGTTTGAGTCCTTAACTCTCTCTTCTAATCAATTAGTATAGCTAAAACAAACTCGTTATGACTTTGTTTAATCTTCTAGCTGCTTCACAGACACATCGATCGCCTCTACATCCACCGTTCCAGGCGGCGTTAAGCGATAGAAATGCCCCTTCTCGATTCGTAAGGGTTCGCTGCAATTGGGGCATCGCATCTCAGTGCGGTTGATGCCTGCCGATTCAAAGCCACAGACGGGACATTGATCCATCACCAAATTGCGTTGCAGCCACCAGCGTAAGCCTAAGAAGGCAATTACAGGGGCAAGGATCAGCAACGCCATCAAAATAAAAAATGATTTGACTAGCCAGCCCAAGCCGATCGACCCCAGCAGCCAAACTACAGCGAAGAGGATGATCCAGAAGCGCAGCCCCGCCAGATTGAACTGCCAGGTTTTAAAGCTATTCTGATTCACGACGACCTCCTGCGATTATGTCTGCAATTGTGACAGCGATTGACCTGCTGTCTATGTAGCTATTTACTATTCTGTCATCTTTATCTTACGGAGTGGGTCTGGCAATCCCTCCATTTGAGGTTGTGCTAGTCCGCCGCGATCGCCGCTTCAAATTCCTCTAAAGCCTGCAAACTCCCGACCTGCCAAGCTCTTTCGACGGCGGTTCGCAACAAAGTTTTGACGATATCTGAGAGGAGATCGGTGGGGAGTTCGTGTTTAGGCAGTGGAACCATAATTTGCAAGGTGCTACGGCTGTAGGCAATCCGAGTCGATCGCGTCTCGCCTAGCTCCAGCAAAATCGCCTCAAACTCTTGCCAACTCACGTTGGGAATGGTGACAACACTGCCAAGGGCAAGTTCTATCTGACTGATCGGCTTAGCGATGCGAAAGGAAGTTGCCATACTTACAAGCCTTTGGCTCAAAAAACTGACACCCGTCATGCTCTCAATGAATGCTAACGCACTCACTTGAAACCATCACGGGTGCCAAATTGTAGAGAAATTGCAGCTTAGAACAAACCCAATGTCAGCGCTTCGCTAACGGGGAAGGTTGCGCCAATTCCCAAGTACAGGGTCACTACTGTCCCAAACAGGAAAATAGCGGTTGCGATCGGGCGGCGGAAAGGATTCTGGAACTTGTTGACGTTCTCAATGAACGGGATAACGATTAGCCCTAGCGGCACTGATCCCATCAACACCACGCCCAACAGCTTGTTTGGAGCCA
>JBBSFA010000075.1:0-8198 GCA_038239185.1 Elainellales cyanobacterium
AAACGATTTGTTTTTCTAAGTCAATTCTCATGCATGATGTAGTTATCGGACTGTTCATTAATCGATTTGAATTTGGGTTAAATATTTAAAGAAAAACAACAAGTCTAGAACATTACCTTGGAGTTTCTGGGATTCACATTCCGAGGCATCCGAATCTTTGTTTGCGACCAAGCGATGAAGGACTTCAAACACCGACTGCGCGGATTAACGTCGCGCAGTTGGGGAGTCTCAATGGCAGAGCGATTGAAGCGATTAAACCGATACTTGCGAGGTTGGATGAACTATTTCGGGATTTCCCAACATTACAGTCCAATGGACGAGTTAGATGGGTGGTTGAGACGACGCATTCGCATGTGTTATTGGAAACAGTGGCGCAGACCGAGACGACGGATTGCCAACCTGCTTAAGCTTGGGACAACGAAGCGTCAGGCGATTTTGACAGGCATTAGCCGCAAAGGCTACTGGCGCTTGTCCAAGACGTTGGCGACGCATACGGGAATGACCAATGAATGGTTAAGGAAACAGGGATTGCTGTCAATTCGCGCGCTTTGGATGAAAGTCCAAGGATACACTTAGTGGATTGTCGGTGTTGTTTGCGCGGCTTCATGAACCGCCCCCTATCGGACCCGCATGATGGGTGGTGTGGGAGGGGAGGGAGAAACACCCTCCTCGACCCGATTCTGCCGCGCAAACAGCATAACCTCTATATGCTACTCAACCTCCGCTCTGTCTAACTGGATCGATATGAAAACTTAAGCGTTAAAATCGGTCGATGAACAATTCGACGCACTCGCTATGTATAAATTTGCTTCTGCTGCGGAGAACGAACCCATCGTGTTTGGTTCTGCTCGCCCTGGATATAGTAGCGAGCAAGTTAACGAGTGGATTGAATTTATGCAGAATCAACACATCAAGTGTGTCTGCTGTTTGCTTCCTGAATCTCAACTTACTCGCTATTCTAATCTGCTTGACGTTTACCGACAGACCTTTGGATTCAACCAAGTGTGTTGGACACCGATCGAGGATTTTCACTTTGCCAACCCTGAAATTCTCATCCACCAAATTTTACCGTTCTTAGCTGCTGCCAACCGGAAGCATGAGAAGGTTGTCGTTCATTGCTCTGGCGGCATTGGTCGCACGGGGCACGTTTTAGCAGCTTGGCTTGTGGCTGGACGTGGATTTTCCAACAAAGCCGCGATCGCAGCCGTCAAGCAAACTGGGAAAAATCCTTATGAAGCAGTCATTGCTGCGCCTTTCAAAGGTCGTAATCCTTGGAAAGTTGCTGCAGAACTCAATATGTTGCTGGATGAGTGTAATCGATTTGACGGCAAGTTAGCTTGATGCCAAACACTGATATATAAGTCTCAAACTGCCACCACCACCCAAAACGCAAGCGGTAGAACGTTTCCGCTCACCGGACGCAGATAATCTTGTATCTTAACGATAGCTTATACCATTTTTATATGAAGCTACACATAACCTAAAGGCTTGAAAAGCTTATGAATCGGAGATTCCAGCTCTTAAGGATTTATGCAGCTTCACATTAAATTGGTATTAGATTCATTCCGGTGCAGCGGAATTGTTGTGCTGCAGTGTAGGCGAGTCAATTACAGCACTGCTAGATCTTTAAAGCAGCGACGTGTCAACTCTAGTCGAGCGGCTGGATCTTTCTCGTTCCGAATATCGATGTTAGTGGCAAAAAAGTAAACATTCTCTCCTTTCTCCAAGTACCCAACCAACCATCCGACTTGAGGTCTTACGCCATCGTCAAACCCAACCCAACCTGTCTTTCCTCTAATTGTGTAGTCTGGAGTTTTCTCCATAATCATAATGTCTTTGACTATGGAGATTGATCGCTCGGAAAAAGGTAAATCGTTCTTGTATAGGCGACGGAGAAACTGAATTTGCTCTTGAGGCGTAATTCGCATCTCCCCCTGTAGCCAGAACTTGTCAATGTCGTCGCTACTACCAATCTTTTGATTGCCGTATCCTACTTGGTTCACCCATTGTTGCATTCGGTCGTGCCCGACTCGGCGAGCTAGAACTTGATAAAAGGGATAGGCAGAAAGCTTAATTGCCTCTCTCATATTTAAGTCCCGGTTCCAGGCAGGAACCTTTCTTGAAATTCCGTCCCACGTGAGAATGGCAAGTTCATCCGAAATGACCCCAGTTTCTAGCGAAATCAAGGAGTTGAGAATCTTGAATGTCGATGCAGGTAAAAAGGCTGTTGTATTGCGTTGTGGATTATGTTGAAAGACATGATCATTGTTCGAGTCGTAGATCATAATTGAACCTTCAACGCCCAAATCTTGGAAGTGTCGTCCAAAATCAACATTCTGAGAAACTTCAACGGAGGGCGGAGTCTCGATTGCTGATGCTGGCATTGTTGATGCTGTTTGCACTGTTTGAAAGAGGATAAAGACAATGCAGATCAACGGAACGAGAGCAATACTTGTAAAACGAACTACTCGGTTCATAGACTTTTGCTAGGTAGTAAAACCGTAATCGACCTTAGACTACACTGGCGGACTTTTGGATTCCGGAACTTAAGATGTGAGGCAAACTCCAAACCACTGCTTTAATCGATATCTTTGCGGCACAACGGTTCGGCTGAGCGGCTGCTAGCAACCTCAGCATTCACACTAGCAGCTTTTGGCAGTCCGCTCCAGCCGAATTATTAGACACCTACATTTATAGCAGGTAGCCAAGGAATATCTGTTACGCCCGGTTCATAGCCAATTTGTTTGATCAGTGTTGTGATTTGTCCTCGATGGTGAGTTTGATGGTTAAACATGTGTGTTACCAAAATCCAGGCGGGCAGCACACGTCGTTTTCCATCTACGTTACTTGTATATTCAAATGGTTGACTCAACCAGTCAGAATCAAGACGCTTGAACCATTCTAAAATCTGCTGGTCTACTGCTTCTCGTTCTGTTCTTAAAACATCAAAATCAGTATACAACTCTTGTCCGATCAGTGTGACTGAAAATGGATGATTGGTGAAGCGTCCCATCCACGCTTTGTCCCCATACAGTAAATGATTCAATGTTCCATGAATGGACTTAAAGAAGGCACCAAAATCTTGTTTGCGTTTTTCGTCAGGAATTTCTGAGCAAACTAAATAAATATTCTGGTTCATCCAGCAATTGTACTCAGCCATTAGTTGGTAGTAGCTGCCGTCATACATACTCATCAAGTTTCAATCATTAAAGTTGAACTATTCAATTATGCAATTGCACCCGCTAACAATCTCCCAATTACACCCCAACCTAGGTCTCAGGCTTACTTAAGTATCGCAACTCACAGATAACCTCATGCTACGCCCTAACAGAGGGATTAGGGGTCTCCTAAGAAACAAGCTCAGGAACTACCCCTGTTAAGGTGACCACTTGTACTAACAACTTGGCTCTGGTTTAAGCACAAAATGGGCATTCCGGGCTTCGGTGAAATTGTCTTCCTTCAATAAAAATCAGCAATCGCCGATTTTGAGTTGTTGCCTAAAATTGGAGATCGCTCAAACCCTGATAAATCAAGGGTAGTACAAAGGCTCACCTTAACAGGGGTAGGGTCTACACTAATTAATCGCTCCCACTGTCTCATTATCGTTGACACATTCCGCCTGGGCGCAACACAAGCGATCGCAGCATTTCTTTTCCCTTTCGATCGCTCTACAACCGTCATGGGTTAGTCCTGCAACGTCATCTTCTGGATTGCACCCTACGGTTTAACTAGCGCTTCAGAGCTGCATCGATCTGTTGCAGTAATGCTTCTACAGTCGAGCTGTTTTCCAGCACCACATCAGCCTGGGCAACTTTCTCCTCGATCGCCATCTGACTGGCAATTCGATCGCGCACCTGCTCCAAAGTCAGCCGATCGCGAGCTTGAATTCGCTGCTGCTGCTGCTCTGAACGCGATCGGACGACCCAAATTTCGGTGACTAAATCGGTCATGCGGGCTTCAAACAACAGCGGCACAACGACGACGACGATCGGAATAGCTTGAAGCTGTTGTAGCGTCTCGATGATACGATCGCGCACAAAAGGATGAATTTGCTGTTCTAGCCACTGGCGTTCGGTTGGAGCGGCAAAGATGATTTCACCGAGACGACGGCGATCGAGCGCTCCATCCGGTTGCAGGATCTCAGCCCCATAGCGATCGCTAATCGTTCCCAGCAGATTTGATCCAGCAGCAACGGCTTCGCGGGCATAGCGATCGGCATCCAGAATAGGCAACTGATAAGCCGTTGCCAGGTAATCCGAAACCGTTGTTTTGCCCATGCCCACACCGCCAGTCAGCCCAACGATGCGCTGCTTCACTCCTCATCCTTGGCGCTTTCCGTCAGTTGCTTCAACTCATCTAGCGTACAGCAAAGCCTTGGACGCTGCGGATCAGACAGATCTAACTTGTCCCAAGGCACGCAATACCCCTCGTAAATCTTCCGAGCACCCAGCATTCGCAGCAGCCTAATGCCGATCGCCCATGCCGACAACCGCTCCAAAACTGCTGCGGTGCCAATCAAATACTCTTGAATCACCCAATCTTCGCCATCTGGCTCTGCCCGGACTTCTTCCACCCGACCGATCGCCCGAGCGGTTGAGTCATACACCCGCTGACCCAATAGCAGCTCCAGATGCAGCTCTTGTGGCCGTTGTGAAACGATTTGTTCGAGCTTGTCTGGCGCTGTCATCAGCCACCTCCGGGGATTTTGCCAATCACCTGTTCCCGCAGCCATTGCTCATAGGCGAGCGCAGGCGTTTGTTCTGCCTCTAGATCAACTTCTACATCAATTCCCACATCGCGCACTTTTGACCAGGGAATTCTGAAAGAATCTTGCCGCTTTGCCCCCCATTTGCCTGCCAAACTGCTCGCCCACCGTGCCAATCGCGGATGCAGCCGTCTTGCTAAAGTCGGGACACCTGTCTCGATATAGGTCAGACGCGGGGGTTGATTGTCGCGCAGTTCAATCACAATCCCATCGACTTTACCCATCTTGCGCTGGTTGCGATCGATCAGTTGGTTATCCAACACATCTCGAATCAGATCCACGGCTATCCTCCAATCAGTTCCAAAGGAATTGCCACGATCGCCAAGACAAACGCGAGGGCGATCGTGAAAATGACGACACTGTTGCCAATCCAGCCGTTGCGGTGCTCACCTACATAGCGATCGTCATTCATCAGCACCAGAAACGGCACAATCACCGCAGGCAAAATAACGGTCGTTAGCGCCATCGAAAATAACGTCAACTGCAACGGATCAATGCCCACGACCATTAGTAGCGCTGCGGCAAACACAAACACCGTGTAAACCGTGCTAAAACGAGCCGCCTCTTTTGGGTGCAAACTTTCACCCCAATTCCAGCCAAACGCTTGCGCCACAATATAGGCTGTGTCCAAAGTCACTTCAAGTGCTGCCCCCAAGCAAGCCACCCCCAGCGAAGCTGCAAACAGGATAAAGCCCCAGTAGCCGAATGGCTGCGTTAGCATCAGCGCTGCTTGTTCGTAGCTATCAACCTGAATGCCTCTAGGATTTAACACCTGCGCTGCCACAATCAGTACCCCCAGCGACACCACACTGCCGAATCCCATACCCAAGCCAGCCACCGCTCGGTTGATGCCAATATACCCTTCATCCCATCGGTCTTCTACGGCACCTGATGAATAAAAATAAAATAAGTAGGGGCTAATGAGCGCGCCGAGAATGCTAACGGCAATAAAGCTATAGTGCGCTGGATCTTGGCGCGGTAGAGTTGGCACGAACCCCGCTGCTAGATCGGGCAAGGCTGGATGGAGTTTAAACGTGGCAACCACAAAGCCGAGCGTGACTAGTCCCAACAGGGAAATGCCATTCTCTAGCAGCCCGAAAGTACCTTTCCAGAGCAGCAGCCAGATCACGAAAGCAACCGGCAGCGCCCACCACTGAAAGCCAATCCCTGTCACCAGTTGCAGCGCAATGCAAACGCCGCCAATTTCTGCCCCCAGCACCAGCAAATCCACCAAAACTTCGGCAAGCAGCGGCAGCACAAAGAAATTGAAGCCAAATCGCTCGCGTACTGCTGCTGCCAGGGTGTGCTTACTCACAGCAGCCAATCGCCCCGACATTTCGACTAAAAAAACGACGCAAATCGTTCCCAGCGCGATCGCCCAAATGAGCTGATATCGATAGATTGACCCGGCTTCGGAAGCAGTGGCGATCGCGCCCACATCTAGAAAGCCGCCAATGCTAGTGACAATGCCCAAAGCAATCTCTAGAATCTTGTTCACGGCTGTCCCTCCGGTGCGGCTGACTGGGACAAGCGATCGAGCTGCTGCTGCGTGGCGGCGAGTTGGTGAAGCGGTTGGGCGATCGCAGCGGGGTTCTGCTGCTCGATCGCCTGACTCATTTGCTGCACGGCTTGCTGAACTTGTTGAACCTGCTGCGGCAACTGTGGCTGATCCGCAAACTCTTTCTGAATCGTTTTTGCTTCTTTGTCCAATTCCTGCGTCGTTTTCTGCAAAACTTGCTTCGCATAAACCTGGGGCACACTGCCTTGCACCCAGGCTTCTCCTAGCATCTGTGCGGTGGCTGCCCAAGATTTGACGGTTGTAGCTTCTTGGGCGATCGCTGCCTTTGAATCGTTGCTCTGACAGGCGCTCACGGTTAGCATCAGCAGAGAACTCACGAATTTCAGATTATTTATGGGCATTAACAGCTCCTTGCCGACTAACCCTACCTCTATCGTGGCATGGCTGAAACGTAATTCTCTATACCGTTAGAGGGTTTTAAATGGGTTGGCTAACCCCCTTGGACAGGATTTGCCCACTGCACGATCGCCTCGGTCAATCCGGGCAGCGTAAACTCTTTGGCTTCGATATCGACTCGTCCGAAGCACTCCAGACAGTCTTTTGAAGTCTGAGTTCCGATCGAGGCGATCTGAAGGGTCGGCGGCAAGGGTTCCGAGTGGCTGGTTTGCCAGAGCTGAGCGAAGCAGCGGACGGTTTTGGAGCTGGCGAAGGTGATCACATCGACTTTGCCCTGCTGGAAAGCGGCGATCGCTTCGGGCGACATGGCTTTGGGGCAACCCGTTTCGTAAGCGGGCACTTCCACCACAGTTGCGCCTTGTGTCGTAAATTCTTTGACCAACACTTCTCGTCCGCCTGTTTCCACTCTGGGAAACAGCAGCTTCAGCCGAGAGAGGCGATCGCGTTCTGGAAAGCTTTCGACCAGCGAATCTGCCACAAAGTTGGGCGGCACAAAGTCGGGTTGGATGCCATGCTGCTGGAGTCTAGCCGCCGTTTTTTGTCCGACTACCGCGACCTGAACTCCCGCGAGGGCACGGGCATCTTTGTCCTGTACGGCGAGGCGATCGAAAAAGTAATCGACGGCGTTGGTCGAGGTGAGGATCAGCCAGTCGAACGTCTGAAGGGTGGCGATCGCTTCATCCAGTGCCGCCCAGCTAGAAGGCGGATAGATTTCTAGGGCAGGCATCTCGATCACCGTTGCGCCTTGCTGCTGCAACAGTTGAGTAAACTGGCTAGATTGTCCGGCAGCGCGAGTGGTCAGGAGTGTCTTGCCCTTTAGTGGCAGAATCGGCTCAGGGATTGCCTCAGTTGACAGGTTATTCTCCAGGGGGGCGTGGTTTTCTAGCGGCGTTTGGTTTTCCAGCGGGACGTGATTTTCCAGCGGCGTTGGCTTAGAAACCACGCCATCTGACCACAGCGGCGATTGTAAATAGGGACGAAGGCGAACCACTTCCCCGATCACAATGATGCAGGGCGAAAGCAGATGCCGACCGACATGATGGACGATCGCCTCTAGAGTGCTTGTCCAGAGCTGTTCTTGCGGATGTCCTGCCCAGCGAATGATGGCGATCGGGTTTAGGGGCGATCGTCCGTGGCGGAGAAGGCGATCGACGATTTCAGGCAGCGTTTTCGCGCCCATTAGGATCACCAGCGTGTCCAAGCGGGCAAGGCTTTCCCAGTCCAGCAAGTCTGGTTCGTGAGCGCTGAGGACTGCAAAACAGTGGCTCAGAGCCGGATCGGTGAGGGGAATGCTTGCCAGCAGCGGAGCCGCCAGTGCCGAAGACAAACCGGGCACGACTTCAAACGGACAGCTTGCCTCAACTAGCGCCTGAATTTCAGCAGTGCAGCGCCCAAACACAAACGGATCGCCGCTTTTGAGCCGGACTACCTGCTGCCCTTGCTGACAGTGGGTGACTA
>JBBSFA010000076.1:0-8181 GCA_038239185.1 Elainellales cyanobacterium
AGCCTTTGATCTGGAACTTTGGAAGTTACGCATGGGGATATTCTCCTGGGATTTTAGGGAGGAAACCCAAAAACCTAGCCACCCCGCGTCAGCATGACAGAGGGTGGCTAAAGGGAGTAAAATCCCGTAAGCCGCCAACTGCTCTATACAGTTGAGGTTAGCTGCCTATCGCCTGCTGATGACAGTCGGTAGGTAGCGCGACTCGAAAGCCGCGACTAGGTTGTCTGGGAGTTCAGCGCGTCTGGTGTAAAAAAAGAGCGCTATAAGAAGATTACAGTACGGTATTGCGATCGCTTCGTCAAGCGTATTTTGGGAAGTTGCGGGAATAGGATTGCCTTAGTGTCGCTTTAGCGTTTCTAGATCGGAATGCTCTTCCAGATAGTCCAGCAGATTGAGAAAATCTGCTTTGGGCAAACAGCGACCGCCGACAGAGTTAAAGGCAAGCTGGTAGCGATCGCCGCTGTAAATGTGGTAGCCCCAATAGAAAAGCTGCTTGCTGTTGCGAATGGCGACCTCTTCGGGGTCGATGAATTTGAAGCGATCGTCGTTTTGCACCAGTTCGGCAAAATAGCGCTGGTATTCTTCTTTGAGGATGCGGCTGCGGTTGCTTTCATCGTCAAAGTAATTGTTGATCAGCACAAACAGATAGGCGGTAGGATTGACCTGCCGAATTGCTTCGATCGTCCGTTTGATCACATGCCCATTTTTGTTGAGTCCTAGCGGATTTAACGTGGTGGGAATGATGCAATAGGAAAACTTTTTGATTAGCTCGATCGGATTGGCTTCCAAAACGGGTGAGCAGTCGCAAACCACTACACTGACATCGGGAAGATGCTTGTCATCCCATTCATCAATGCTATAGACGGTGATGGTATTTCCAGGCTTCTGATGGGTTCCGGGCAGCTTAATCCCCTCGCCCAGCAAAGTGGTGAGGTTGCGCTGCGGATCAAGATCCACTAGGGCAACATCATAGCCAGATAAAGCAAATGCGCCCGCCAAATGAGCGCTAATCGTCGTTTTGCCCACGCCCCCTTTGCAGGTAAACACACCGAGATAGCTTAAGTCGCGCTGTGGGGGTTCTAAGTCTTCTTCATCGCCCGTGATCCGGATCACCTTGCCGTCGCGATAGACAGCAAGCTGGACTCGATCGTTGTTGGCTTGCTTAAAGTAGGTCAGCGCAGGTCGGGTATAGCCGCTGGAAGCAATCAGAAAGCCTTTGGTGAAGCGATCGGCAGCGGGTAGTTCTAGAAACTCAAAAAACTTTTCAATCTGCGGCACCTTTATCGGGGCGCGATAGTTTTTAAGCTGAATCGCTACCACATCCTTGCCGCGAGTGGCTTCAATGTCATAGCTTTTCGTGTGGAGCGGTGGCATTTTTACCGCCCAACCCGATTTCGCGAGCAGCATCATAATGTCTTGCTCGAACTCGTTGGCATCGTCAAATCCTGCCATAGTCGGCTCGACCCGTTTGAATTGGATGAAAATATGCCCAAAGGCTGGGCTAGATCCTGAATGGTTTGGAGTATATCGTAACAGTTGCAATCTAGATTGAGCTAAGCAAAAAAAAGACAGAGAACCTAGGACTTTGTTACCAAGTGTTGCGTTTTGCCCGTTTGCGGCGATCGCTCAGTCGGGTTTTCAACCCTTGCCAGAGGGCGAATGGACTGATTACGCTGGTTTACAGTCAACTGTCTCATTGCTCTCCATGACTCAATCCTCACCCCAGCCTCCTCAGCGCATCGATCGCGGATTGGGTAGCTTGTTTGCAGGTGCTAGCTATCCGTTGCGGGCACTCAAGCTGTTTTTGACCACACCCAAGCTGCGTGGCTACATACTGCTGCCGATTGTGATTAATATCCTCCTGGGCATTGTCATCTATGCCGGACTATTTATTGCTGGGATGAAAGCGATCGATCAAATCATTGCCGATGTGCCCAACTGGACGACTAGCTTGCCACACTGGTCGGTGCATCTGCCAGATTGGAGTGTAGCTGCATCAAGCTGGTTTCCCAGCTTGCCTCACGTTAGCCTGCCTCAGATCAGTTTGCCCTCGTTGCCTTTGCCCCACTGGACTTTAGCTCTACCCGATTGGCTGCATCCAAGCTGGCAACCCAGCCTGCCTGACTGGATGGCATTCATCCCCACCTGGGTGGCAATGGTGCTAATTGGATTACTGCGGCTGGTGCTGACCTTCGTGCTGCTGCTCCTCACCGGATTTATCTTTCTGCAATTTGGCGTTTTGCTGGGTGCGCCTTGGTACGGCAAGCTTTCAGAAGAACTAGAGCGAACCCGGACGGGAAAAGTCACCTTGATTGAAGTTGGGATCGCCACAGATATTTCGCGGGCGATTTTGTATGAGCTAAAGAAATTGGGACTGACGATCGCCGTCATCATCCCCTCTCTGCTGCTTAACTTCTTTCCGGGTGTGGGAACGGCGATCGCCTCAGTCATGGGCATTGGGCTGGGTGCGACGATCGTCTGCATGGATTTTTTGGATGCTGCCGTTGAACGCCGCCGTCCGTCTTTCCGCCAAAAGCTAGGGATTGTCTGGAAAAGTTTGCCTGCCAGCGGCTCGTTTGGCTTGGTTTGCCTGGGGTTGGTCAGTATTCCGCTGGTGAATTTGTTTGCCGTGCCGCTTTGCGTTGCGGGCGGGACGATGTTTTTTTGCGATCGAGTGCTGCCGTGGTATGAAGGACAAGCAGGAAAATAGGGCATCAGGCTCAGAACAAACATGGATGGCTTTCTTAATCTCTATAAACCTGCTGGATTCACCTCGCACGACTGCGTGGCAAAAGTCCGACGAATTCTGCGGCTGAAGCGAGTCGGGCATGGGGGCACACTCGATCCAGCGGCGACAGGGGTTTTGCCGATCGCACTGGGTCGAGCCACCCGCCTGCTGCAATACCTCCCCCCAGACAAAGCCTATCGCGGCACAGTGCGGCTAGGGGTGCAAACAACAACCGATGATTTGGAGGGCGAGGTGATCCAATCCACGCCTGCCGCGCATCTCACCCTAGAGCAGGTGCGATCGCACTTACCCGCCTTCATCGGGCAGATCCAGCAAATTCCGCCCAACTACAGCGCCATTCAGGTGGGCGGCAGACGGCTGTATGATCTGGCACGAGCGGGAGAGACGATCGAGGCTCCCCTGCGATCGGTAGAAATTTATGAGATTCAAGTGCAGGACTGGCGATCGCAAGACCAGCCAGAGCTAGATTATCCAGAGCTGGATTTAGAGATTCGCTGCGGTGCAGGCACTTACATCCGCTCGATCGCTCGCGATTTGGGCGATCGGCTGAACGTCGGGGGGACATTGGCAGCGCTGACTCGGACTTGCAGCAGTGGATTTGACTTAGCAGACAGTCTGTCTCTAGAAACGCTGGCAGAACAGGTTGAGCTAGGCAAGTTTTCACCGATCCAGCCGCAGGTCGCAATTGCCCATTTGCCGATCGTCAGCTTGCCAGCGGCGATCGCTAAACGGTGGACACAAGGTCAGCGAGTCGTTTGGGACGTAGAGATGGAGTCGCCTGTGCGAGTCGAAGGTGAAACGGGGCAGTTTTTGGGAGTTGGACAGGCGATCGCAACTCCTGACGCGACTTTGCTAGTGCCCAAACTGGTATGGGAAACCTGAGGAATTCAAATCGGCGGATTTAAATGCAAGGGCTGCTTCAGCCAGGTGAAGAAGAAAGTTGCCCCTTCCCCTTCAGCCGACTCGACCCAAATTTTGCCGCCTTCGCCTTCCACAATTTTTCGGACGATCGCCAGCCCAATCCCCGTACTCTCCTTCGTATCGCGGGCTTCCAGCGTTTGGAAGATCACAAAAATCTTGTCGTGATAGTCCGGTGCAATGCCAGCTCCATCGTCTATGACGGCAAATTCGTAAAAGTCGTCCTGCTCCTGACAGGAAATTTGGATATGTCCGTCGCTGCGGTTGTGATGTTTAATGGCGTTGCTGATCAGGTTGGAAAAGACTTGGCGCAACGGTAGTTTGCGAGTTCTGAACACAGGTAGATTGGGCTGAAGCTCGATCGTAAAGGTCGGTGACGGCGTGAGACTTTCGATCACCTCCATCAACAAACTATTGACATCGACTCGTTCGATCGGCACTTGCGATCGCCCAATCCGAGAGTATTCCAGCAAGCCATTGATCAGGTCTTCCATCCGATTGACCCGACCGCGCAGCAGCTTCATCTGGTACTGGTTTTCGGCGGGCAGCATCCCTTCTAGATCTTCTTCAATCCAAGTGGAAAGATTGGCGATCGCCCGGAGCGGCGCCTTCAAATCGTG
Organism: Elainellales cyanobacterium; assembly: GCA_038239185.1. Taxonomy (GTDB): domain Bacteria; phylum Cyanobacteriota; class Cyanobacteriia; order Elainellales; family Elainellaceae; genus FACHB-886. The sequence continues at coordinate 4,288 of JBBSFA010000076.1, forward strand.
CGATGCTACGTAAGCAAACTGCTCTAGCTCTTTGTTGCGATCTTGCAAAGTTGAGTTGGTTTGGGCAAGCACAGTTGTTAACCGAATCAGCTCATCGGCTCTGGTTTGCAGTTTTGCCTGCACTTCTTCAAATTGGGAGATGTCGCGGATGATCGTGATCAAGCGATTCTCGACCTGTAAGTCGCTGATCGAGATTTCAGCAGGAAAGGGAGAGCCGACTTTGCGGATTCCCATTGTTTTCCAACGCTGCCCCTCCGCCAATCGGGTTTTCTGGCTGTCTTTCTGGCTGTCTTTCTGACTGTCTGCATACTGCTGCATTACGGCATCAGAGAACAGCATATCCAGCCGTTTGCCTTTTACCTCCACTGGCTCATAGCCAAACAGCCGACTGGCAGTTGGGTTGAAGAGTTCGATGCTGCGGTCTTCGTCTAGAATCACCACGCCATCTACGACATGGGTGGCGATCGCTTGCAGCATCGATCGGCTTTCGCGAAGCAAGCGCTCCCGGTCTTTCAGTTCTTGATCTAGATTTCTGAATAAATAGAGTGCTGCCCAAGTTCCAAATACGCTAACTCCCACCGATGACCACAGCAAGAGGTTCGTGAAATCTTGAACCGTTTGCTTGTTGAGGTTTTCTTCGGACAGACGCTGGCGCTCTGCCATCTGAAGTTCGGTAATGGCAGAGCGGGTTTGATCCATCACCTGCTTGCCCTGCAAAATTACAGGAGTAATCTGCGAAAAATTGGCTTGCTGTTGACTCAGGCGGATAACGTTTTGCAAAACAGAGACTCGCTGTTGAGCCAACTGGGAAATCTTCTGAAGCCGGTTGTCTTGAGGCGTATTGTCTTCAATCAGATTATTCAGTTTTTCTAGCTCAGTGGGGACATTCTTGAGCGCTTGAACATATGGATCTAAAAAGCGATCGTCCCGTGCAATCACGTAGCCCCGCACCCCTGTCTCCGCATTGAGGAGTTCAACCAGCAGAGTGTTGCTTTCCAAAATGACTTCGGCGGTGCGATCGGTGCGCTGCTGTGCCAACAGAATGCTGTCTCGCGACCAAATCCAAGCGGCTAACGTCACAGTAATGCAGGCTGCCGGAATTGCAATCACGACCGTACCGCGACGACGGGCAGGGAGCTTTGCCCAAAGGTTATTTAGTTTCCAAAAGGGAAACGACATGACATGACCTCACCTGATAGCCGCTCTCTGATCGTAGAAGCTAATGCATTTTGGGATGTTTCATCCAAGTAAAGCGGAAAGTTGTTCCGGCTCCTACCTCAGACTCTACCCAAATTGAGCCGCCTTCCGTTTCCACAATCTTTTTGACGATCGACAGTCCAATTCCAGTACTCTCCTTCGTGTCACGAGCTTCTAACGTGTGGAAAATGTCGAAGATTTTTTCGTGATGCTCCGATGGAATGCCTCGCCCATCGTCTGATATGGCAAATTCGTAGAACAGTTCCTGATCTTGAACCATTACACTCGTTCGCCCATCCACGCGAGGGTGATGTTTAATAGCATTACCGATTAGGTTGGCAAAGACCTGTCTCAAAAGGAGGGACTTAGCTTGCAGCGTGGGCATTCCCTCACCGATCGCCACCGTGAACGTATCAGGCGGATCGATCGAATCGACGATTTCAGTCAGCAGGGCTTGCACCGAAACGGTTTCAGTCTCAACCTGGGTGCGTCCGACGCGGGAGTATTGCAGCAAACCATCGATCAGCGATTCCATCCGGAACACCCGCCCCCGCAGCAGCTCCATTTGGCGCTGATTTTCGGCGGGTAAAGTACCTGCTAGATCATCTTCGATCCACTCTGAGAGATTGGCGATCGCCCTGAGCGGTGCTTTCAAGTCATGCGAGGTGACATAGGCAAACTGGTCGAGTTCGCGGTTGCGCTCTTCTAGCAGGGCTGAAGTACGTGTGAGCAGTTGGTTAACTTGGGAAAGTTCGTCAGCCCGCTCTTGCAGTTCCATTTCAGATTGCTTGCGATCGCTAATATCTGTCACCGTGCCCACATAGCTAACCGCTGTGCCGTCTTCAGAAAATTCTGGAGTGACCTGCCCCAGTACCCAAACCACGCTGCCGTCAGGGCGCAAAAATCGGCATTCTGTGCTGTAAGGCTGCCGAAGTTGGCAGGCGGCTTCCCACTCTGCAAAAACTTTAGAACGATCGTCTGGGTGTAGGGCTTCTCGCCACGCCTGTGCCAATGCCACTGATTCAGGTGAACCTGTGATTTCGCGCCAGCGGTTGTTGGCATAGACCATCTCACCCAACCCATTCATCCGAAAAATGCCGACGGGCGACAGGTTCGCGATCGTCTCAAACAGGCGTTCACTCTCTCGTAGGGCAAGTTCTGCGCGTTTGCGCTCTGTGGCATCTTCGATCGCTGCCCCAACGCAGCAATCTGGCAGTGGAAAGACATGACAGGCGTAAAACCTATCTGTAATCTGCGCGTCGCTGTAGTGAATTTCTAGCTCAAGCGGCTGGCAACCGTTTCGGGCAATCTCGGCAATCTGAGCCACTCGGTCGATCGGCATTCCTGGAAAACACTCTAGAATCCGCTTGCCTATCATCAGATCTAATGGACGCTGAGCGACCTGAATCGCAGTTGGGTTGATCGCCACCACTTCCAAAGAGCGATCGTCGTCTGGATCAACTAAACGCCAGACGTGAATTGCTATCTGCATATTATGGACAATATCTGCGTAGAGCTGCACTTTGGCGTTGGCGGCTTCTAGCTGCGTGGTGCGGCGAGTCACCCGCTGCTCTAGCTCTGCATTCAGCCGCTGAATTTCGGCTTTGGCTTGCTGACGCTTGGTGATGTCTCGTCCTTCTGCCAATAGCCACAGGGCTTTGCCTGCTTCATCCCGAATTGGCTTGAGCGTAAAGTCAATCGTTAAAGCCCGATCGCTTTTTCCCAGCAGCTCGGTTTCGTAATCAATCGGTTGACCTTGAGCCGCCTGGGCGATCGCGGTTCGCAAAGTGGCTCGGCTTGCCTCTGCCCAACAGGCAGTTTCCCAGAAAAGATGTCCTAGCATCTCATTGGCAGGCGCACCTGCAAAGTCAAGCAGCACTTGATTGGCTTCCGCAACGGTTCCATTCAGATTCAGCAGCGCCATGAAGTGAGAGGACTGACTGAAAATGGCAGAAAAGTGATGCTCTTTAAGACTGACAACTTCGTTTGGCATCGGGTAAGACTCTAGCCTTTCAAGGGGGTGATGGAGAGGATGCTGAAGAGAGCAAACCGCTTCAACATCAAACTGGACGCTATCGAGCTTTTCAATTTGACTCATGCTGGGCAAACTTACGACGAATTCTAGGCAAACTTCTGGGCGACTACTAATTCTGGGCAACTACTAATTCTGGGCAACTTATAAACTATCTAGGTAGATATTAAAGAAATATGAAGCTTCTGTCAGCTCAGATGAATAGTCCTTAAGTTAGATCTTAGAACTGAATGCCAAAATCGTCCTATTACTCGCGATGGATGCAAAATTCTCTATGCATCCCTCATAATTCAGATCAATTAGAATTCAACGTGGAAAAACGAGCGGCATAGGAAGCAGGTGATGGCAATGGGAGAGATTAGTGTTGCACTGGTAGAAGACCATGATCTGACGCGAGTGGGACTGAAGGCAGCTCTACAGCGAAAGGAAGGGATTCGGGTCATTGGTGAAGCCGGAAACGCGGCTCAAGGGCTTCGCCTGCTGGAATCTTCTAAGCCTGATGTGGCGATCGTCGATATCGGCTTACCTGATATGGATGGGATTGAGCTGACGCGCAAGTTCAGACAGTTCCAGAGTCATGCCGAGAATGAAGCTGCCCACACTAAAGTTCTGATTCTGACGATGCATGACAGCGAGGAATCTGTGCTGGCTGCTTTTGCGGCTGG
>JBBSFA010000077.1:0-8175 GCA_038239185.1 Elainellales cyanobacterium
AGGAGCCGCCACCCAGCAACGCGCCGATCAAGCCGATGCCAGCTATCGATCGACACAGGCGATTTTGCAGAGTCGTCGATCGGCGGTTGCAGCCGCGCAGAAACAGGTGAATGCCGCAGAGGGCGGACTGACCCAATCGCGATCGACCAGCCTCAACTCTGATATCAACAATGCAGAAATCGCACGGCTCAACACACAGCTCCGGCAGGCTCAGGTGCAGTTCCAGTCTGCCCAGGCTGATATCAAAAATGCCGAAGCAAACCGCAAGCAAATTTTGTCACAGGTGAATGATCTAACGATCAACAGCCCCATTCGCGGCGTGGTAATTACGCGCAGCGTAGAACCCGGTACAGTTGTCTCGCCTGGAAAGGTGCTGCTGACCGTTCTGGATCTGAACACGGTTTACATGCGTGCTTTTGTGCCCGAAGGTCAAATCGGCAACGTGCGCGTGGGTCAAACTGCCAACGTTTATCTGGACTCTGCACCCGATCGCGCTTTGACCGCACATGTAACCGCGATCGACAGCGAAGCCTCGTTTACGCCCGAAAATATTTACTTCAAGAGCGATCGAGTGCAGCAGGTGTTTGGTATTAAGCTGGCGATCGACAATCCCAACGGATTCGCCAAGCCGGGAATGCCCGCCGATGGAGCCATTGTGCTGAAGCAAGTGCTGGAGCAGGCAAAATGACTTACACCTCCAGTCCGCCGCGATCGCTTTCATCTGACCTCGCCAATCCGGTGATTCAGGTGACAGGGCTGCAAAAGCGCTACGGCAAGCTCACCGCCGTCCAAAGCATCGACTTTGCGGTGCAGCGGGGCGAAATTTTTGGGCTGATTGGGCCGGACGGAGCCGGAAAAACCACCACGTTTCAAATTTTGGCGGGCGTGATGGCAGCCAGCGAGGGCAAGGTGGAGGTTTTGGGACGCAGCCCCAGAGATGCCCGGTTGGGAATTGGCTACCTGACGCAGCAGTTTTCGCTCTACCTCGATCTCAGCCTCGATGAAAATATTCGCTACAGCGCGGGTCTGAGGGAAGTGCCGCCCGATCGCCTGATTGAACGGCGCGATCGCTACCTGAAGCTGATGAACCTGGAGAAGTTTGGCGATCGGCTTGCCGGACAGCTCTCTGGCGGCATGAAACAAAAGCTGGCGCTCTGCTGTGCCCTAATTGCCCAGCCTGATATTCTGCTGCTGGACGAGCCGACGACGGGCGTTGATCCGGTTTCTCGGCGCGAGTTCTGGGATGTGCTGGCGACCTTGGCGAGTCAGGGTGTAACGATCGTCGTTGCAACGCCCTATCTGGATGAAGCCGAGCGCTGCAACCGGATTGCCCTAATGTACGAAGGGCAAATCCAGCAGACGGGCACACTCAAACAGCTCCGAGCCGCGCTGAGGCTACATCGGCTAGAAGTCCGCACCGATCGCTTATCTGAAGCCGAACGAGTGCTGCTAGACGCGATCGCTGATTCTGGGACTGCTGGACTGGTCGATGTCCAGTCCTTTGGCGATCGGTTGGACGTAATCGTATCTGATCCGACAGAGGGCATCGCCAAAATCCAAGCCATTTTTCAGCAGCAGCAGCTCACTTTGCAGCAGATTGACGCTGCCGAAGCCACTTTAGAAAATGTGTTTGTCACCCGCTTGCGGCAGCAGGGAGCCGACCCGCCGTTTATTCCGTTTCCTCAATCGCTGAAGGTAAAACAGAAGTCGCAAGGGACAGTGAACCCGCCAGAGAACGGCGCGATCGCAATTCAGACGCAGGGGTTGTACAAGACGTTTGGCGATTTTCGCGCCGTCAAAGATGTGACTTTGGAGATCCGCTACGGCGAAATCTATGGGCTACTGGGCGCGAACGGAGCCGGGAAAACCACGACGATTAAAATGCTGTGCGGACTGCTTCCCGCTAGCGGCGGCGAAATTTCGCTGGCAGGGCGATCGCAAAATTTGCGCGATCCAGAACTGCGGCGACGAATTGGCTACATGAGCCAGAAGTTTACGCTGTATGACGATCTCTCCGTCGTGCAGAATCTAGAGTTTTACTGCGGCGTGTATGGCGTGGCGCGATCGCAGCGGCGCGAAAAAATCGACTGGGTGCTAACGATCTGCGGATTAGTCGGACAAGAGGAGATGCTGACGGGACGGCTACCGGGTGGCTGGAAACAGCGGGTTGCCTTTGGCGCATCGGTGATGCACGAGCCAGACATTTTGTTTTTGGATGAACCGACCTCTGGCGTTGATCCACTGGCGCGACGGCAGTTTTGGCGGCTGATTGAGGATTTTGCGCGGCGCGGGACAGCAATTCTGGTAACGACGCACTATCTAGAAGAAGCTGAGCACTGCAACAATATGGGCTTTATGGTGGCGGGTGAAGTTGTGGCAAAAGGCTCACCCAGCGAAATTAAAGCCGCGCAGCCCGGACAGCTCATGGAGATTGTCACCAACAATACGCAAGCGGCATCGGATCTGCTGAAAACGCAGCTAGAACCCTGGCGCGTCTCGATCTTTGGCGATCGCCTCCACGTCGTTCTGGATCATCCTGATGCAGAAATTTCTCATATCCGCGATCTATTTCAGGACTATGCAAAACCGGATGGCTCACGGCTAGAACTCCAGTCATTTCGTCCGGTTCCATTTTCCCTAGAAGATGCGTTCATTGGCATTGTGCAGCGATCGGAGCAAGAACAGCCATGAAACGAATCTGGTCACAGGCAACCAAAGAGCTAGCTCAGTTCAAACGCGATCGCCTCACGTTGGCGCTGGCGTTCATCCTACCTTTGCTGACATTGTTCATTTTTGGCTATGCAATTCGGCTAGAAGCGAAGAACATTCCGATCGCGATTCAGGATTTCAGCAATACTCCCTTAAGCCGCAGCTACGTTGAACGGCTGTTTGCCACCCAGCAATTTGAACCCGCGCCGCTGCTAGGCGCTACGGCTCAAAGCGTCCTCGATCGCAGCATTGCGAGAGCCGTAGTGGTGATCCCGCCTGACTTTGCCGAAAAAATCCGCAATCAACAGCCCAGCACAGTTCAAGTGGCGATCGATGCGAGCGATGTGAACAACGCCCGTGTCGTCAAAAACTACATCGCAGCGACAACCCGATTTTTCCTACAAAATGCTGGGCAGTCTGGCATTTTGCCGAAAGTTGAGCCGCCGCGTCTGCAAGCCCGCACCCGGATCTGGTTCAATCCGGGACGCAAAGAATCGCTGTACATTGTGCCCGGAACCTGCGCGGTGATTTTATGGATTTATCCGTCCCTGCTGTCGGCGTTGGCAATGGTGCGCGAGAAAGAACAGGGAACGATCGTCCAGGTATATGCCTCTAGCCTGACGGCATCTGAGCTGATTTTTGGCAAAGCCTTAGCCTATTTACTGATTGGCTTGCTTGAAGCGGCGATCGTCATTTCGATTAGCGCGATTTTGTTTAGGCTCACGTTTGCTGGCGATCCCACGCCGTTCATCATCGGCACACCGATCTATATCCTGGCTGCGGCGATGTTTGGGCTAATGCTGGGCACAAAAGCCAGCACCCAAACGGCGGCAGTTCAGGGCGTGGCATTAGTTGGATTTCTAGCGGCACTGCTACTTTCTGGCTTTATTTACCCGGTGAGTAATATTCCGTTTCCGCTGTCGTTTATCTCTAACATCGTTCCGGCTCGATACTATATCTTGATCATTCGCGATGCGTTTGTTCGAGGTGCGGGTTGGTCTGGAGTTTGGTTTTCGATGCTGATGCTAATTATTCTAGGTTCGATTCTGTTCAATGTGACGCGACGTAATCTGAGCCGAATGCAATTGCCTGACTGATCTTGTTTGATATTCTTTTTTTGACTTTTTATGTTTAAGCTCCTCGATCGCCTTCTCAATAGTTGCTTCTGGGCGCTAACGCTTAAAGAAATCCGGCAGATTTTTCGCAACAAGCAGCTCTTGTTTCTGCTAATTTTTCCGCCCACAATTCAGCTCTTGGTCTATGGATTTGCCTTGAGTCCAGATGTGCAGTTGATCAAGCTAGGCGTATTAGACTATGCCAATAGCCAAACCAGCCGCGAGTTGGTGTCTGCGATGACGGTTAACCAAGTTTTTGTAGCAGACCACTACACGTTTAGCGAAGCCGATCTAACCCAGCAAGTGCAGCGCGGAGACATCACAGTCGGGTTGATCATTCCGCCGACGTTCGATCGCCAGTTAACCAACAACCCACCTGCCGAGGTGCAAGTCCTAATCGATGGAGTTGATGCCAACACGGCAGGCATTGCCAGCGGCTATTTGTCGCAGATTATCAGCCAATTTAGCCGCCACCTCAGCGACAATCCCGCCCTGCCGTTGATCAATCCAGAAGTCACCTTTCTCTACAATCCAGGTCTAATCAGCAGTTGGTTCTTTGTCCCCGGCGTGATTGGACTGGTGCTGACTTTGATTAGCTCCCTGGTGTCTTCAGCGACGGTCGTGCGAGAAAAAGATACGGGGACTTTGGAACAACTGCTGATGACCCCTGCCGCAGATTGGGAAATTTTGCTGGCTAAGCTAGTGCCGCTGTTTCTGCTGCTGATGGGTGATATTGTTTTGGCTCTGAGCGTGGTCAAGCTGGTGTTTGATGTGCCTTTCCGAGGGAATATGCTGGTGTTTTTTCTGGTTTCGGCATTGTATATTTGCGTCGGCATCAGCATCGGCATTTTGCTGGCAACGATTTCCAAAAGCCAGCAGCAGGTCGTCCTCACATCGTTCTTTATCAACCTACCGTTGATTCAAACGTCTGGCGCGATCGCCCCCGTCGAAAGTATGCCCGATTTCTTTCGCTATGCTGCCGTGCTAAATCCGCTGCAACACTATGTCGCGATCGCCCGTGGCTTTTTGCTTAAAGGCGTTGGGGTTGCAGAACTGTGGCAACACATTTTGGCTTTGGCTTTGTTTGCGATCGTCTTGCTGGGAGTTAGCATCAAGAAGTTTCGCAGTCAATTAAACTAAGTAAAATACTATACTTTAAATGCATTCACTCCTGATTTTCCATTGACCGATCGCGCCAGTTTGCGATTTTCTCTTTAATTAATCCCTTCATTTTTGTGGAACCGCCTCATGAATGCTAAAAATCGTGCTTTCGTTGCTGCCAGCCTGATTGGATTTTTGATGCTAGGGGGATGCAGCACTTCAAAAGCGCCAACGGCTGCTTCATCGGCTAATTCTAGTCCGGCTGCTGATGCTCAACAGACTTCAGAGAGTTTTCAACCCGTCATCCATGTGATCGGAGGAACCCGTAGAGCCGTGAAGGCAAACGACTTTGCAACCGCAAAAACTGTGTTCAGCAAATTTGATACTCAGTGGTCAAAGGTGCAAGCTGGGGTGAAAACCAAATCGCCAGATGCCTACAACGAAGTTGAAACCAACCGACAGCAGGTTGCGGCAGCGCTGCAAAGCGGCGATCAAGCTAAGGCAATGATTAGTCTAAAAGCGCTCAAAGCTGCTGTCGTGAAAGCTGCCCAATAGATTCTCTCAATCCCTCAACTTCAATCGGTTTAGGCTTTAACCTAAGCCGATATAAACTTCCTCCGCTACTCGCTTCAGGCGCTGGAGTTGTGCCTGCATATCTTGTTTTGTCCAGCTAGTTGCAAAGGCGTTAAAGCCGTAACGGACGATCGGGTTAGGGATCTGAAACTCAAAGCGATTCAGCAGGTGAGTCCCCTGTTCATTAGGCTGACATTCCCAGCGATCGCGCCCCTTGAAGAATCCGTCGAACTCCCAAACCACCAGTCCAGGTTCTCGCTCAACGACGGTGCTTCTCAAAGTCGGCTGCAAAAGTGGCACTTGAATCACAAAGCGACTGCGGCTCCCCAAAATGGTGCTCCAATCCCCGATCGGTTCACAGCGGAGGGCAGGGTTGAGCCAGCGATGCATCAACGGCAGGTCGGTGATGCACTTCTCAACAATGGTAGAGCTAGCGTGAATTTGGATGGATTGCTCAAAAATCTGGGACGGCATTGCAGCAGCGGAGCGACGCGAAAAGAACAGAAGTTATCGTTACTTCTACTTTAGCGCGATGTTTAGCGCGTGGTGTTTAGCACGGCGATCGATCGCCTTCACATCTCATTTCCTGACCTTTCAGCAATCATCACACTGCTAGCTTTAACCACGGCAAACACCTCTTTTCCTTTGACTAGCTCCATTCGGTCGGCAGAAGCACTGGTGATGGTTGAGACTAACTCTATCCCTGGCGCAATCACCAACGTGACTTCGGCATTGACTGAGCTTTTCACAATACTTTTGACTTTAGCCTGAAAAATATTGCGGGCGCTAAGCTTCATTTCTAGGAGCGCTACTTGCAGCGGGGACGGGACATTAGCTGAATTTTCTTCGCTGGACGCATTTTCCCGGCTTTTTGGCTCAGGCTGATCCGCTGTAGAAGCCACGGGCGATCGATCCAGATTACGGAGCAGTTCCCTCAAAACTTCAGTTTTAGTCCGCTGAGTTTGCTGGCAAATCTGTTCGAGCATCTGCCGCTCCTCTTCTGAGGCTTGAAAAGTGATCCAGCCTTGATCTTTTCTAGGCATTGAAAAATACCGACTAAGTTGGTAAGCTAGCTCAACGGGGAAACCCCCAGCGCTAGGTTCGGAATTTGGTTGCTTTGAGCATAACCATATCAACCCTGGCTTACTAGCTTCAAGTGTTCTATAGAGCGATCGCAATGAAAAGAAGACCTGTGATTTCATTTCTGGGCGGTCTACTGATCGCTTTGGTGTTGGCGATCGGCTTAGGGTTGCCTAATCCTGCTCCAGCCCAAGCGCAATCCGTAACGCTGCTGATCGCGGCAGCGGCTAGCCTGCAAGATGTTTTGACCGAGCTAGATCCGATGTTTGAAAAAGCCAATTCGAGCGTGGCGGTGAATTATAACTTTGCCGCATCGGGGGTTCTCCAGCAGCAAATTGAGCAAGGCGCGCCAGTCGATGTATTTTTCTCAGCGGCGACCAAACAGATGGAGGCGCTGCAAGCCAAAGATCTGATTGTGCCAGAGACTCGACGCAACCTGCTGACGAATCATCTGGCTTTAATCGTGCCTGAGAACTCCACCTTGGGGCTAACCAGCTTCCGGCAACTGACTGATGCCAAAGTTAAAAAAATCTCGGTGGGTGAACCGCGTAGCGTTCCCGTGGGGCAATACACCGCAGAGCTATTCACCAATTTGGGCATTTTGGAGCAAGTCCGTTCCAGGTTGGTATATGGAAATTCAGTGCGTAACGTGTTGGCTGCGGTTGAGAGCGGCAATGCAGATGCGGGAGTCGTTTACTCTACCGATGCCAAAATTTCAGCGCAGGTGACTCAGGTTGCCACAGCCCCGGACAGCCTGCACTCTCCGATCGTCTATCCGATCGCCGTCATCAAAGCTAGCCACAACACTGCTGCCGCCGAACGCTATACTCAATTTCTGGCAAGCGATCCAGCAAAGGAAATGTTCAGAAAACATGGGTTTGGGATCGCCCAATAAAGCAGCTTAAACGCTGCTGGAAACTAATGCTGGACTCAAAGTCAGCACATCGACTCCATCCTGCGTGACAGCGATCGTATGTTCAAATTGGGCAGAGAGCTTGCGGTCTTTAGTCAGCGCTGTCCATTTGTCAGCCTGAATCTCGACTTCCCAAGTGCCTTCGTTGATCATCGGTTCGATCGTAAACACCATGCCGGGTCTGAGCTTCTTGCCTCTGCCCCGAATGCCGTAGTGCGGGATCTGGGGAGCCGTATGGAAAATGCGGCTGACCCCGTGACCCACGAAGTCGCGCACGACTGAAAATCCGTTGGCTTCGGCGTATTCCTGAATCGCTGCCCCAATGTCGCCAATTCTAGCGTTTGGTTTCACAGCTCGGATGCCACGCCACAGGCATTCTTCTGTGACCTCAACCAGTTTACGGGCGATCGGCGAGGGTTCTCCGATGAAGAAGGTGCGCGATGTGTCGCCGTGGTAGCCGTCCAAGAGGGGTGTCACATCGATGTTGATAATGTCGCCTTCTTTCAGGATCTGCTTGGCGTTCGGAATCCCGTGACAGATCACTTCATTAACGCTGGTGCAAATGGATTTGGGGAAGCCGTGATAGCCTAACGGTGCGCTTTTCGCCCCGCGTTTTTGCGTCCAGGCTTCGGCGGCATCATTTAGCTCTAGAGTGCTAACGCCCGGTTTCACAAGGGGCGTAAG
>JBBSFA010000078.1:0-8164 GCA_038239185.1 Elainellales cyanobacterium
CCCGGTTAGAAGACACCTCGAAGCGGATTCAGATTGTGTTGAATGGTGAAACGATCGCCGACACGCATCGGGCTAAGCGCGTCTTGGAAACTAGCCATCCGCCTATGTACTACATTCCGCTAGAGGATGTGAAACAGGAGTATTTGAGCCTCACTAGCCGATCGACCTTCTGCGAGTGGAAAGGGCAGGCAGCCTACTACACGCTGACAGTGGGCGATCGGATCGTTGAAAACGTCGCCTGGTTTTATCCCAATCCGACCGACTCGTTTAGCGAAATCAAGGATTATGTCGCTTTTTACCCCAGCCGTATGGAGGCTTGCTACGTGGATGGGGAGCAAGTTACCTCACAGCCCGGTGATTTTTATGGCGGCTGGATTACCAGCGACATCGTCGGACCTTTCAAAGGGGAAGTGGGGACTTGGGGCTGGTAGTCCAGACCTCATTGCAGCTTCAAGAATCGCTCCAATGCCGACACCATGGCGGGCGACCAGCGGCGGATATTGACGACCCACTCTAGGTCTTTGTAGCGGCGATCGAGTCCGACGGCAGCCACCCAGTTGCTTTCGGCTTCGCCCCGGTTGCCATCGACCCAAAGTGCCGCAGTTAATGCTGCCCGCATGTCGGCAAACTGGGGATATTTGCGAACCAGATTTTTCATCGTGCGGATAGATTCGCCAGTTTGCCCAACTTGATAGAGGGCGATCGCATAGTTGGCGCGGGCAAAGGCAAAGCTAGGTTCTAGATTTGCAGCGGTTTGGTAGTCGGCAATCGCGGCATCCCAATCTCCCTTGCCGCCTTCGGCATTGCCGCGATTGTTGTATGCGGCGGCATCGTTGGAGTCTAGCTCTAAGACGTGATTGTAGTCCGCGATCGCTGCATCCCAGCGCTTCAGTCCTTCTAGTGCCGTGCCGCGATTTAAGTAGGGATCAGGCGCATCGGGAGCTAGTTCGATCGCTTTGTTGTAGTCTGCGATTGCCGCTTCTAGCTTGTTTTGGCTTACTCTGGCATTGCCGCGATTGCTCCAGATCGCGGGTTCGTCAGGCAATTGCTCTAGTAGCTTTGTCCAAGACTGTTCTGCGGTGGCAAAGTCACCTTTGTTAGTGGCAGTAAAGGCTTGCGATCGCAGGGATTCTAGCGAGTCGGCAGCGGGAGCAGCGGCGGCGATCGAGGGAATCCAAGGGGCGATCGGCTGGCTTCCAATAGGCGAAAAGGGTAAAAGGCTACCCAGTCCCGTCAAGGCGGTGAGGATGAATGCGAATAAAAAACTAGTCATGTGACGAATCATGACAGGTTTGCCATTTTAGGACAACCTGCGATCGCTTTCACCTGCGATCCTTTTCTAAGGGGGGTTCAGCGAATCCGCACAAATCCCGCTTGACCCAGCAGCGTTTGCCCCTGCTCCGACAGCAGCAGATTCGCATAGGCTTCGCCCGCTTGCTGATCGGCTTGTCCATTCTGCTTGACGATCACAAACAGCCGCCGCGTCAGTGGATAGTCTCCACTTTTAAGCGCATCCGTATTAATTTGATTGCGCTGCGAACTGCATTGAGCACCTGTGACCAAAGGAGGACGGTAGGGCGGAATCAAGGTGCCTGCCTGCCTGCCGATCGCCAGTGGTTTCACAGTGCATTGCCCCAGGACTTCTGGCGCAGAGGCATAGTAGATCGCGCCAGGGTTAGTGGCAACGGCTTGGAGCGCTTGCGTGGTGGTATTGATATACTGCACGGTTGGATCAAAGCTGCCGCCGCTCAACACGTTTTCTGCAAAAAATTCCACCGTGCCGCCATCCTCCAGCCGCCGAGAGTAAGGAACGATCGGCAGATTTGCGCCTCCAACTTGGCTCCAATTGGTAAACTGCCCGGTGTAGATGCCTTTGATCTGGTCGATCGTCAGTCCGGGTAGCGTCAAATTTGGATTCACGGCGATCGCAATTCCTTCTAGCGCTACTGGAATTTCTTTGAGCGTAAAGCCGCGCGTTTGGGCAGCTTGATACTCTTCGGGCTTGAGCGATCGCGAAGACTGGGCGATCGAGAGTTGATTCTCTAGCAGCATCTTGATGCCCGTTGTCGATCCTGGCGTTCCCGTTGTCGGTTGGGTGTAGCGCAGTTGAAAGTTTTGCCAGGTCGCCTGAATTGCCGGATCGACTTTTCCGCGAATCGGTGCCCAGCTTGTGCTGCCGCCGTAGTTAAACAGCCCAGACGGCACAGACTGCACGTTGGCAAAGGTGTTAGCGGATTGATTGCTAGTAGATTGAGTCCCAGTAGATTGAGTCCCAGTAGATTGAGTCCCAGTAGATTGAGCGACTTGAGGAGAACCAGGGAGCGATGAGCCACTGGTTCGATGCATCAACCACCACAAGCCGCCGCCAATCAAGCCCAATGTAATCAACAGCGACACAACTAACGCAGGCGCATCATTTTTCTGAGACATAAAATTAGCGGGTAACTACGACGAGTAATTATCGAATGGGGACGAAATCAAACCCAAACCCCGATCGCGTTCCGGGTTGGACTTGGACAAGCTGCACCGACTGATTACGATCGCCCGATGGCAAAAACCGGATCTCTCCAGTGGCTCCTGGGGTCGAAAAACTGCTGGCTCTGAGTGCCTGCTGCACCCCTTGTCGGGTTGGACTCTTGCCCAAGGCGGCGATCAGGGCAGCAGTTGCATCATAAGACATGGCAGTCCGCCAGTTCACATCTGCTTTCCAGAGTTGGCGAGAGGTTTGGGCAAACGCAGATTGGGGATTTGCCAGAATGTGCCAGGGAACCGCAACCACCATTCCTTCTGCTGCCTTCTGAGCCACCGACAGCGTTTTAGGCGCATAGACATCGTCGCCTGCCAGCATTTTGAGCTGCTGCTGATTCACCTGGACAACCTGCAAGGCGCGATCGAGCTGACTAGAGTTGGGCATCAAAGCCAGCACGGTTGCGCCCTGCTGGGTGGCTTGCTTGAAGCTATCGGCAGCGCTGAAACCAAAACTCGACAGATCGAATTCGCTGACGATCTGCCCGCCGCTTAGCCCTAATGCCGAGACAAACTCAGATTTGATCGACTGGCTGTAGCCACTTTGCGAATTAAAAAAGACTGCCGCTTTCTGCTGCTTAAGCTGATCTACCATGTAGCTTGCCAATGCCCTAGCCGCCGCAAAGTCGCTGGGCACAGTGCGAAACACAAACGGACTCAAGTTTGACAGCTTCACAGAGGTGCTGACGGGCGAAATCATCACGAGCTGCCCCTTGTCGTAGATGCTCCCAGCGGCGATCGACATATCGCTGGCGTAATGTCCTACAACGCCTAAGATGCTGCTGTCTGCCACTAAGCCTTCGGCTGCCTGCTGTGCGCCTGCCACCGTGCCGCCGTCATTCACAATCGCCACTCGCAACGGCACACCGCCAATTCCGCCTGCCTTATCAATCTCATCTTGCGCCTGCGCCACGCCCCGCAGCATTTCTTGAGCGGCATCGACATCGGTGTCGATCGGCACGGCGATCGCGATCGTGTCCGCTTTTTGGTCGCCAATCCGAGCGTTGTTCAGGTAAATTAAGGCTTCTGGATCGTTGGCTTTGGCTTTGAGAGCCGCTTCTAGTGCAGTGACAGCTTGCGGATAGTTCTTTGCTGCGATCGCTGCTACACCTGCCTGCTTCTGCGATTTTGCCTCTGCGCTAGCGTTCGCCGCATCTGGGATCAGAATTTTGTCTCCCAGGCTCAAATGACTCTCGAATGAGCCTGAGTCAGTCGAACCTGAGCCAGTTGAGGCAACCACTCCAGGGGAGCCTGCATCTGAACCGCCCGATGCCAGATGAAACCGATTAATCAGCCACCAGGCTCCGCCCCCCAGCAGGGCGATCGTCACCAGCAGCGACACAACTAATGGCAGCGTTTCATTTTTCTGAGACATAAGTTTAACGGGACAAGTTTAACGGGACATAGAGGGTTTGAGACATCGATAGCGTAGCGCTTACATCCAGCGAGAGAGCAATGTGTAAATTAATCGAAAAATTAGCCCTACCGCGATCGCCCCTAATCCAGCCAGCACCACGATCGGCAAAATGGTTTGCAGCAGCGGGACTAGTCCACCTGCATCACCCAGAGAGTGATGCAGTAGCGGCAGCAGTACCACGATCGCTAATGAGGCGATCGCGATCAGCACCAGATCCACTTTCTCGATCCACCGCCGCGACTGAGCGAACACCATCACCCCGACTATGCCTGTTAAAACCAGCCAGAATATTGGCGTAGCGCTCGTTCCTAAAAGGCTGGCAGTTGCGATCGCCAAGAGTCCGCCTTCAAATCCGGTGAACCCTGCTTCAGCGATGAATTCCGGCAGTGAGAAAGGAGAACGAGGCGATCGGGGTTTGGCTGGGCGCGGAACAGGGATAGGCTTTGGCGCAGACGGAACAGGGATAGGCTTTGGCGCAGACGCGGGGGCAGGAGTGGGTGCAGGAGTGGGCGCAGGAGAAGGAAAGGTTGCAGGGCTGGGCGTTGGTGCAGGTGCAGGTGGGGGAGGGGGCGGCTGGAGTGCGCCTAGAACCTCGGTTGCAGACTGGAATCGATCGCGGGGATTGGCTTGCAGCATCCGGTTGAGGATGCCTTCTAGGCGATCGCTGACTTGGGTGTGATTGCGCCAGCTCCAGGTGTTGCTGTAGGCATCGTACAAATCGCGCGGCTGTTGCTGGGTCAGCAGCATGACGCAAGTGACCGCCAGCGCATACAGGTCGGTGGAAGGATAGACTTCTTCGCGCTGCATCTGTTCGGGCGGCGCAAAGCCCATCGAATAAATGCCCGTCTGCGCTTTGTTGCCAGCGGCGGCTCCAGCGGTTACTTTTTTGACGGCTCCAAAGTCCAGCAGAAAAAGCAGCCCATCTCGACGGCGCATGATGTTGGAGGGCTTAATGTCGCGGTGGATCGAGCCGTTGTCATGGACATATTGCAGCACGGGCAAAATCTGCTCTAGCAAGTGGCGAATATCGGCTTCTGAGAATTTGCCCTTGCGCTCTAGTTCCTCCTCCAGCGTTTCACCGTCAACAAATTCCTGCACCAGATAGAACAACTGTTCCGTTTCGCCGGGAATCCGACTTTGCACGGTCAACGGAAAAAACGCCTTGAGATCTGGAATCTGCGGATGAACGCCTAGCTGCCGCAGAACTTGCCCTTCGCGGCGAAATAGCATTTGCGCCATTTTGAGCTGTTCGGCGGTGAGGTTGCTGCTGGGTAAGAATTGTTTGACGACGCATTCCTCGGTTTCGGGAATGTAGCGATCGCAGGCCAAAAAAGCCGCCCCAAAGCCGCCCCGTCCCAGGAGCCGCGTGGGTAAATAGCGATCGGCAAGCATTAGCGGCATCCCGCAGGTGGTACAAAATCGCTGCTGAGATCCCATCAGGGTATCGTGATCGTCCAGATCTGGCAGTCGATTAACGGGTCGGGGGCAACTGGGTCGAGTGCAGTAAACGTCCATGTATTCGGCTGCTGGGCAGGAAGGGCGATTGGAAAGATCAGAAATCTGACTGAAATCTGGCTTGCCTCTATTTTGAAGCAAGAGCTGGACAATCTTGCGATTCTGATCTAGAAAGATTGCTCAGCCTCGCTAAAAAAATGCAGAAACTAAACTTTTCCTAATGTTGCAGGGCACTTTAACCAGGGAGTGCGATGCTAGAATCAAAGCTACTAAAAAAATTCACCTTTATTCCGATCGGAATACCGGAAATAGTCGATCGCTTATATTGGGCTGATACTAATAGTTAGCTAGCACTCACTTACCGTTCAATCCGCCGATTCACAGAGATGGTCACGACTCCCGCTAAAGTATCCAAAGTTGAAGGCATCAAAGAGCGCAGCCATAATCTGCGTGAACCCGTTGCCACCGAGCTTCTGCAAGACACCACCCACTTCAGTGAAGAAGGGGTGCAAATCCTTAAATATCACGGCTCCTACCAGCAAGACAATCGCGACAATCGCACCAAAGGGCAGGAAAAAGACTACAGCTTTATGCTGCGGACGCGCAATCCGGGGGGTGAGGTTCCGCCCCAGCTTTATCTAGCGCTAGATACTTTGGCAGATCAGTACGCCAACCATACCTTGAGAGTAACCACGCGCCAAGGGTTTCAGCTTCACGGGATTTTGAAGCAGAATCTCAAAACGGTGCTGGCAACGATCGTTCACAATCTGGGTTCGACTTTGGGCGCATGTGGCGATGTCAACCGCAACGTTATGGCTCCGGCTGCGCCTTATAAGAATCGCCTGGAATACGTGAACGCGACAGAGTACGCCGATCGCATTGCGGGGCTGTTGGCTCCCAAGACGGGTGCTTACTACGAGATCTGGCTGGATGGCGAAAAGGCGATTTCCGCTGAGCCTCACCCCGATGTCATTGCGGCTTTGCACCGCAACGGCAACGGCACGATTATTCACGAGGGCGAGGAGCCAATCTACGGCGAACAGTATATGCCGCGCAAGTTCAAAGCTTGCGTCACCGTTCCGGGCGATAACTCGGTGGATTTGTTCTCGCAGGATTTGAGCTTGGTGGTGATCAGCACCGCTGAGGGTGAGTTAGAAGGCTTCAACCTCTACGCAGGCGGCGGACTGGCGCGGACGCACAACAAAGAAGAGACGTTTCCGCGACTGGCAGACCCGATCGGCTATGTAGACAAAGCCGATATCTATGATGCGGTGAAGGCAGTGGTTGCCACCCAGCGCGACTATGGCGATCGCTTCAACCGTCGGCATGCGCGGCTCAAATATCTACTCAGCGATTGGGGAGTGGAGAAATTCCGAGAGAAGCTGGAAAGCTACCTGGGTAAGCCGCTGCAACCGCTGCGTCCTACCCCAGAGTTTGAGTACAAAGACTATCTGGGCTGGCAAGAGCAAGGCGATGGCAAGCTGTTTTTGGGGATCAATGTCCAGAACGGGCGGGTGAAGGACGATGGCGCGATGCAGCTCAAAACGGCGCTGCGGCTGATTGTCGAGAAATTCCAACTGCCGATGCGTCTGATGCCCAGCCAAAGTTTGCTGCTATATGACATCGACCCAACGGCGCAAGCTGAAATTCAGGAGATCCTCGATCGCCACAATGTCCAGAGAGCCGAGGCGATCGATCCATTGGTCAAACTTTCGATGGCTTGTCCAGCTTTGCCGACCTGCGGACTGGCTATCACCGAGTCCGAGCGGACGATCCCAGAGATCCTCGATCGGATTCGGGCATTGCTCACCAAGGTTGGACTTCCGCAAGAAAGCTTTATCACCCGGATGACGGGTTGCCCCAACGGCTGCGCTCGTCCCTATTTGGCGGAATTGGGCTTCGTCGGTCAGTCGCCTGAGTCTTACCAGATTTGGCTGGGTGCGTCCCCTAACCAGACTCGGCTGTCTCAGGCGTATATCGACAATATGGCGATCGCAGATCTAGAGATCACGCTAGAGCCAGTGTTTGTCTGCTTCAAGCACAATCGCAAGAAAGGCGAAAGCTTTGGTGATTTTTGCGATCGCTTCGGTTTTGCTGCCCTACGGGAGTTTGCTTCGACCTATGAGTCGCCCGTCACGAAGAGCGGCAAGCCTCGCTATCGGGTGGGGATTCGGGATGGAGTTTACGATCGGCTGAAGGCAGCAGCTACGGAGCAGGGCAAGCCAATGACGGATGTTGTGAACGAGGCGGTAGAATTCTACCTGAAAAGCCTCCAATCCTAGAATCTTTGCGTAGGATGTGTTAACGCAGCGTAACGCATCTTTTCCAGGATTCGATGCGTTACTTTTCCGGGATTCGATGCGTTACGGCTAGCGCCTAACGCATCCTACAAAATGCGGCTGTCTAAGGACTTTTAGTCTTGCCCAAACTTCGCCTCGATTCTCTCCTTGTCGATCGCCAGCTTTGTGAGTCGCGGCAGCAAGCCCAGCGGCTGATTCGGGCTGGCGAGGTTCGGGTGAATCAGCAGGTGATGGATAAGCCTGGGATGGAAGTCGATGTGGCGGCGGCGATCGAGGTGAAGCAGCGATCGCCTTATGTCTCTAGGGGCGGCGAGAAGTTAGCTAAAGCGTTGCAGACGTTTGGGCTGCGGGTGAGCGCTCGGATTTGCTTGGATGGCGGGATTTCGACGGGCGGCTTTACCGACTGTTTGCTGCAAGCTGGGGCTAAGCAGGTTTACGGGATCGATGTGGGTTATGGACAGGTTGC
>JBBSFA010000079.1:0-8111 GCA_038239185.1 Elainellales cyanobacterium
AAATTGAGTTTCGAGCGGTTGATTTGACTACCAACGATCCGCCCTTCAACACCTTGATGAATTATACGCTTCAAGCGTTCAACATAAGCGATCGCGGTTCCCCTCCCCTTCTGCCTCCCCAAGTTGGGCAACAGCCAGAGCAGACTACTCTTCGTCTCCAACAGCTCTATCAAGTTTTAATTGACCCGATTGCAGATCTACTCCCAACCAATCCCAATGATCACGTTGTATTCATTCCTCAAGGTGAACTCTTCCAGATTCCTTTTCCGGCTTTGCAAGCTACCAACGGTAAGTATTTAATCGAGAGCCATACGATTCTCACTTCTCCCTCCATTCAGGTATTGGGGCTAACTCAAAAATCACCTCAAGCCCGATCGATCGATCCCTCAAATGTTTTGATTGTCGGTAATCCAGCCCTGCCTTCGCTGTCCTCCCTGCTGCCGCAATCTTTGCCGGGTTTGCCTGGAGCCGAACAAGAAGCGATCGCCATTGCCAAACAGTTCCATACCCAACCTTTGCTAGGTAATGCCGCAACCGAAACCACCGTCGTGCAACGCATAGCATCTGCCCAAATTATTCATCTAGCCGCACATGGCTTGTTGAACTATGGCGATCCCAAGTCTTCCGGTGTACGAGATGTGCCAGGGGCGATCGCCCTAGCTCCCTCTGTCCAAGATGATGGCTTGCTCACCTCTAGCGAAATCCTGAACCTGAAGCTAAATGGTAGTTTGGTCGTGCTGAGCGCCTGTGATACCGGACGAGGCGACATCACCGGAGATGGCGTGATTGGACTGTCGCGATCGTTGCTCAGCGCCGGGGCATCGAGTGTAGTTGTGTCGCTGTGGAAGGTGCCAGATGACTCAACCGCAGCGCTGATGGCAGAGTTTTATCGACAGCTCCAGCAGCAGCCCGATCGGGCACAGGCATTACGGCAGACAATGCTGAAGACAATGGCAGACTATCCTGACCCGATCGACTGGGCAGCATTTACCCTGATTGGCGAAGCAGAAAACTAAGATTCAAAACATTCTCGACCCTGGAGGTTTTCTCATGGTTCTCAACAACACTGTTAAAGCGCGATCGATTTCTCAAGAATCTGTCGTTGGTAGAGACGATCGACAGCAGGTTACAAACACTCAACAAGCGCCCTGGAATAGAATTGCATTTCTGACGCTTCGCTCCGCCAATGGTAAATTGGGAGGGGGATCGGGGGCGCTGATTAATCCCTATCATATCCTCACCGCAGGGCATGTGGTTTATGACAAAGCAAGCGGCGGCTGGGCAGACCCCAAATCGATCGATGTGAATCTGGGACAAAATGTCACGGATCGTTACTATGGCACTGCCAAAGCTACTCAAATCCGGAGTTTCAAAAAATGGACTAGCCAAGGAGATCCTGGTTATGACATGGCAGTGATCACGCTCGATCGCAACATTGGCAACTTCACAGGCTGGTTTAACTATCGAGCAGAGAGCAATGCCGCGCTTAATCGAGCGATCGTGAATCTAGCAGGATATCCCGATGATAAAGCCGAAAACTTTCCTAGTAAAATCGCAGGCGTGCTAAGCGCCCCGATGTATACTGCTTCAGGGCGCATCCGCACTGTAACTGCCAATCGATTAATCTATGACAACGCGATCGACACCGACTCAGGCGAGAGTGGCGCTCCGGTATGGAAATATGTCCGTGGCGATCGGCAAATCGTTGGAGTACATACAAACGGTGACCCTAAAGGCAATTTTGGCTCACGCTTGACACCAGATAAATTCAACGCCATTCAAAGCTGGCTCAAAGCCGATAACCTTGCTCTTAAACCGATCGATCGCCCTGATTTAGTAGACTACGATGTCTGGTTTGGCACCCAGTCCGCAGATTTTGCATCGTCTGGAGGTCAGTTTAGCGTGAACGCTTTTGTCCGTAACAATGGCACCGCTCCATCCGGTCGATTCCAGGTCAGTTTTTATGCTTCTTCGGATACTTCTATCACCGCTGGAGACTATAAATTGGGTGACGTAACTGTCGATACCCTTAATGTTTTTGAATGGAAAAAAGTGAGTTTGCAGGGAGCACTCCCCAGTCTACCCGCTGCCTCATACTTTATCGGTTGGCAAATTGATTCAAGCAACGCCCAAGCGGAGTTTGATGAAAGCAACAACATAGGACTATTTAACCAACAGCCTGTGTCTCGATCCAGGCAGGCTCGCCAGGTTGATTCACTGACCGGAATGCAGCGCGGCAAAGCGATCGCTGGGCAAGATAAAACTTTCAACAGTTTCACCAAAAAGATCAAGACAGCGACTTTGCAGGAAGCAACTCAGATACACTTAAAATCTAACGGGTTAAACCAAAAGCACGCTACGTTGCTACCGCAACTGGATGATGTAATGATTGGACATTCGCCTGTTGATTCTCAATTGAAGCAAAATCATTTTTCAAAATCTTCTTTCATGTCTAACAACACGATGTTGAATCAAATAGGGCAACCCCATGCCCATTCTCTGATTCCCAATCATTAATCTTGAGGCGATCGCCGCTCTCGCCCCTTGCTCCCAGCCAAAATTTATTGCCAATTGCCAATTAGTACATAAGGCGCCCAGAAAAAGGGATGCTGATAGTCTGGGTTCTCTAATAAGGAACGTTGAGCCTGCTGAAGCGCTTTGGCTTTAGTTGTTGGCAAGGGGCGATCGTCGATCAATTTGCGATAAAACTCTCCCATGAAAGTGGCTGAAGATTTGTCATTCACTTGCCATAGGGTGGCTACAGTGCTGCGGGCACCCGCTCGAATCGCCACGCCTGCCAATCCCAAAGCCGCCTGATTGTCTCCCGTTGCCGTTTCACAAGCGCTGAGCACGAGTAGCTCTAGAACACTACGCCGACGAACGGCGGTCGTTTGCAACGAACTTTTCAGCGCTTCAATGTCGAGGCGACCATCTTCCGTCAGAATAAAGGTCTGATCCAATTGAGAACTGAACTGACCATGAGTCGCTAGATGCACGATCGGAAACGAACCTGCCTTGATTGCCGACTGAAAATTGGCATTGGTAAAAGCGCGATCGACCGTAAGCTCGCGGTTGTCGGACGAAGCACCGCGATCGAGCAGGGTGGTGGTTTTTGGAATCTCCGCTTGAATTTTAGCCAGCTCATTTTGCACACCCGGCAAAGCAGAAAAACCGGGACGGGCGATCGTAATGCCAGCTAGCAAGGCTGAGCGCAATTGCTCTTGCGCCAAGGGTTGAGTTTTTAATAGCTGTAATCCAGGTGTCAATGCAATACTGTAGGGTTTCTCAACTAAATATTCTTTTCCATCGTGCAGGACACTCATAGGAATATTCCGCAGCACCCCATCCAACACAAACACTAGTGTCTTAACTGAATCGGCTTCTAACTGGTCTTGAATCGGTCTAATCAGCCAGTTATAGACCTGCTGGGCGGGTGGCAGAAACCGAGGATCGTTGGATTGATCGAGCGCATCCCGCAGTAAATTGACAGTGTCTTCCAATTTCTCCTGAGAAACGGGTACCGTGTAATAGTTCAATCGCGTTTGGCGCGAATCGGATGAGGATGTCTGTTGCGGCAGACTGACGATGACCGCGAGTTGATCGGGCAGGATGATTGGGTAAAGTATTGCCGCTGATTGGTCAACCCGATCGACTAAGGTTGGATCACCGTTCAGGCAGGCTTCTCGAAAAAAGTTATCTAACTCAGCGAGCTGAAGCGATTCAATTGTCTCACGCGCCGTTTTCAAATTTTCAGCGTCGGGTGTGGTGGCTTGGGATTGCAGCAGCAACGTGATCAGTTCGCGATAGATCGGCTCGATCGAATCTCGAAACGAAAGCTGTTTTTCTGCGGTAATGGCAATCAAGTCGCTACGAATTGATTTCAATGTATCGATCGCTTCTTTATATGCGGCGATCGCGCCTTTATACGTTTCGCTGTTTCTTGCTGCTGCATCGGTTGTATCTGCTTCAGCCTTCAACAGCCGACCCAACTGCCATTGCCAGCGATAGGCAATATCAGAAGCAATATGTTCTTGCGCTAGGAAAAGGGCTTGTCGGGTCATCTGCTGGGCTTTCTGCAACTGCCCCGTTGTTTCATACAGTTCGCCCAGATAGCCCAGCGCATAGGATTCTGCGCGTGGATCTTGCAGCGCTTTTGACTGTTGAATGGTTACCGTCAAGAGTTGGGTAATCTCTTCTAGGGTTGCTTCGCTTGCGCCCCTGCTGCTTAATTTCACCAAACTCTGAGCCAGATTAATCCGAGCTTCGATCGCCTCCTGCCCCATCGGTAAGCGGCTCACAAGCTGTTGCACAGAAGGCAAGAGTTTCGCGGCATCGGCTTGGCGATCGGTTTCAACCAGAACTCGCAGTTGATTCAGGTGAGCCGGAAGCTGGGTCGTTGGGGCAGTGCTGGCTTGTTGATAGAGCTGCAAGACCTGATCTGTCGTTGTGTCAAACTTCTCTGCCTGTTCAATCCCCAGTCGCCGATCGCCCTGTTGTGCTTTTTGGAGCAACTCTGCGGCTTTAGCCACCGTCAAATTGCTGCGGCTCAGATTGACCAACGCTTCTGTCCAAGT
This sequence comes from Elainellales cyanobacterium, assembly GCA_038239185.1. GTDB lineage: Bacteria > Cyanobacteriota > Cyanobacteriia > Elainellales > Elainellaceae > FACHB-886. Next base: position 4,575 of record JBBSFA010000079.1, read on the forward strand.
TAAATTTGCCAGTTTGAATTGGGCGGTAGCGATCGCTTCCGGTCGCTGCAAGCGCTGCGCCATGTCCAAACTCTGCTGCAATATTTGTTTTGAGGCATCCAGATTACCCGTGACGCGCAGGGCTTCTCCCAAACTTTGCAGGGCAGCGATCGAGGTAGGGGAGGCTTCTAGCGTCTGGAGTTGGGCGGTTACAGCATCCAGATCAGTGATGCTGTCGGGTTGCCAGCCCAACGCCGTCACAAGCGTTTGAATTGCCTGTCGATAATGCCCCAGCGTTTGCAATGCCTGAGCCTGGTTGATCTGGTTCTCGATGACTTGCGCCTGCTCCCCTAGCTGGCGATAAAGCGTAGCCGCCTGTTCCCAAGTCTCCAACGCAGCTTGCCCATTGCCCTGAAGCAAATACAGGCGACCCTGAATATCAAGCACCTGGGCCAGCGCCGCCTGCTGTGTACGGTCATCGGATTTTGCGTCCAGCAGCCTCAAGCTTGCGGCGATCGCTTGGGTGGCTTCTACCCATTGCCCCAACTGCTGATAGGTGAGGGAAAGGTTGCTGAGGGCAATGGCTTGCTTGAGTGGATTGCCCTGTGCTGCATAGGCTTGAGCCGCTTGCTCAAAAGCGTCTCTCGCTGCGGTAAATTGTCCGGCAGTGTAATCCGATCGCCCCTGTTGTTCCAATTTCTCGGCACGGGTTGCTGAATTCTGTGCAGTCTGAATTGCCGGAGCGCTAGGCGGGAGGCTCGCCAAACCGGGTGAGGCAACAAAGCAAAGCAGGGCTGTCAGCAGCGCGAACAGGCAGAACTTGAGCGATCGAAGGTTGAGCATGAATCGAGCAATCAGGAACTAGGACACGAAACAAGGGCGATCGGCGGACGATGCGGCTCAACTGCCGGATTGTCTGTCGTCAGCCTTACCTTACCATCTGCACCCATCACCCATCCTTGCGCTTCGACGATTTCAGTCTTGGCGGCTGGACTAACAGCTGATCGATCGACTGTTTCCTCGGGTGCGCTGCGGTTCGCTTGCCCGTCCCCTTCTATTTCTGCCAGATCGCTCAGCACCGTTTCCCCACCCAAAATCTCAGCAGGATTAGAGGGCACCCCGCCGCGACCCGTGATCACAAATGCGCCTAGGTCACCGTCGATCGGGCAGTTCTGGTCAATTTGGTTGGAGGCATCGATCGGGGCGATCGGCAGTTGCACTAAGCCTCGGCTGGGATCTACATCGGGCGTGTTGACATTGATGTCACCCTGCACTCCCCGTTCTGAAGTGGCTGTGATATCGCTGAGGTTAGTTTCTACCTGACGCTCTTCGATGCCGAAGAGTCCTTCGGATGTGATGTTAACATTGCCACCATCCCCCCCGATCGCATTGGCGCTAATATCGCTATTTTCGTTGGGAACTGCCACGATGAAATCGGCATCAATGTCAACATTGCCGCCGTTTCCTCCCGCATTGGTGGAGATGCGGCTACCATTTCGCAGCAGCAATAGATCTAAGTTTTGTAGCATGATGTTTCCACCATCAACTCTATTTTGTTGCGTTCCAGCCGTTAAATTTCCCCGATCGAGTTGAACAGATTGGGCGGTGATTTCCAAGTTTCCTGCCCTACCTAACTCTGTACTCTGCGCACTAACTTCAGCGCCGTCTCGCACAATTAGTTGTCTAGTTTCAATGTTTAGGTCTCCGCCAGTTCCAGTACCTTCAGTCTGAGTATACAGACCACTACTCAATCGACTTGATGTGCCACTAACTTCAACCAACTCTGAAGCAGTTACATTCAAGTTTCCTCCTTTTCCCTCGTTGAGTGTACCAGCAGATACTTGTCCTCCATCCTGAATAATCAAACGCTCAGTGTTAATCGTTAAATCTCCAGCATCTCCAGCACCTTCAGTACTAGCTGATACAACAGCACTATCTCCTTGGACAAGCAACTGTGGCGTAGTAATTATAAAATCTCCAGCATCCCCAGTACTAAAACCCTTCAAAGCCTCATTTAATAGTCCGCCTGGTCTACCTGCTGGTGAAGTACCACTCACCTCAATAAAATCTGAGGCAAATACATCTAATCTACCCCCCTGCCCTTCACCAGATGTACCAGCCTGAACCTGCGCTCCATCTCGGATAGTCAACTGTCTGGTTTGTATGCTCAGGTTTCCAGCATCTCCAATTCCTCCTTGATTAACAGTAAACAAGCCGCTAGGCGGTCCTGCATTTGAGGCAGCACCACTGAGTTCCACTGACTCTGAAGCAGCCACATTCAAGTTTCCTCCTGACCCACTGCCACGAGTGCTAGTTGAAACTAGTGCTCCATCTCGAACAATCAACTGCCCCGTTTGAATGGTCAAATTTCCACCCGCTCCCGCGCGTGAAGATTCAGCAAACAAGCCGCTAGGAGGTGCAGTCGAGTCACCAACCAATTCCACAAAGTCTGAGGCAATTATACTTAAGTTTCCTCCTGCTCCATCACCAAAAGTGCTAGCAGATACCTGTGCCCTATCTCGGACAATCAATTGTCCTGTTTGAATCGTCAGATTTCCAGCCGCTCTAGCATTTAAACCGCGAGTCAGAGTAAACAATTGGCTGGGACCCGTAATATTTGAAAAACCACTCAATTCAATGGATTCTAAGGCAGTCACGTTTAGGTTTCCTCCTTGTCCTCCGCTCACAGTACTAGTTCCTAATTGTGCCCCATCCCGGAGAACCAATCTCTTGGTTTCGATCGCGATGTTTCCTCCTTCTCCCGAAGAAAAGCTGTCTGAGAAAATGCTTGCACCTAATGAAGCGTTAAAAGTCCTTGTGTTGATGAAAATGTTACCTGCATCACCAGAGCCATCAGTTTGGCTATAAAGACCGCTGCCAAATTCATTGGCTCCAATACCAGAAATGCTGAAGCTATTCGAGGCAACTATGATATCCCCTGCATTTCCTGTTCCAAATGTGTCAGTAATCAATTGGGCACCGTCAGTAAGGGAAAGGGATCTGGTAACGATACGAATGTTTCCACCACGACCGGTTGCGTTAGGATAAAGTCTATTTAAAACTTGACTAGATTGACCAATATTGATGTTTTCTGTGGCATTAAGTGTAATGTCACCTGCTTGACTAGCAACAGTACCTAACCCTGCTCCAATGCCTGATTGAATAAAGCTCCCGCCTAAAATCTCTAAGTTTCGGGCATTCATCACAACACTACCGTCTCCTGCACCCATCACGTCAATGTAAGCTCCATTCGTGAGCGCTATATCCGATCGCGCGACACCTCTTGGAAACTTTAATCTCCCATTCGCATTTAGTGTGATAGTTCCCGGCTCTGACAATCCGCCCATCTCGATCTGCCCTCCCAAGGCATATGCCCCCCCGTTATCCATGCTGATGTTGCCACCTACTAGCAGCAAGCTTTCTCCATCAGCAACTCGTAAACCAAGGACAGAAGAACCTGATGCATCGATTCCTGCGGGAGCGATCGAGTTATTCTCAATGGGTGCTGGATTAATCTGATTAAACAAAAAGGCAGAGGGTTGCACCGTCAACAACGGT
>JBBSFA010000080.1:0-8110 GCA_038239185.1 Elainellales cyanobacterium
CCAGATGTTACCGTGTCATACTATCTATTCCAGACTGGTTATTCCAGACTCTGAGGTTATTCCAGACTCTGATGCGATTTTCCAATTCGCGGTTCCGTACCCGCTAGCAGTCTTTGAACATTCGCTTTATGCCGCAAGATGACGTATACAGCTCCCGCGATCGCCATGAGCAAAAAGGCGATCGGCTGCTGAAAAAACGCCATCAGCACAATTGCCGCGATCGCCGCTGAAATTGAGCTAAGCGAGACGATCCGCGACACCCCTAAAACAACACCAAACACGATCGCGACTCCTAGCCCAACCTGCCAGGACATCGCCAGCAGTGTCCCCAAGCCCGTTGCCGCCGACTTGCCGCCCGTAAACTGAATCCAGATCGATCGGCTGTGCCCTAAGATTGCCAGCAATGCCGCCCCAGTGATTGCCCAAGGCAGCCATGTCTTAAGGTCGATCGCATCTGGAGCCGTTGCCGTCACCGCAGGCAGCGTGTAAAACCAGCGCGTTAGAGCTACCGCCGCCACTCCCTTGAGCGTGTCTACCAGCAGCACCGTCAAGGCTGGAATTTTGCCCAATGTTCGCAGTACGTTGGTAGCACCTGTAGATTTAGAGCCATGCTCCCGAATATCAATGCCCTTAAGCAATTTGCCCAGCCAATAGCCCGTTGGAATAGAGCCGAGCAAGTAGGCGCTCGCCCAAATCAAGACACTGTATCCTATCCAAGCTGCCATATTGAACTCCTCGCTGGCGATCGACCACTGGGTTAAAGCAGTGCAAATTAGACCAGTAATAGTCTACCGTGAGAATTCCGCCAAGGTTAAAGCGCTAAAGTTAAAGCAATGATATGGGAGGGCTACAGGATGGTAGTAACGACCTCAGATCTCAAAACCTACACCGTAGAAGAATATCTGGCTCTGGAAGTGGAGTCGGAAACCCACAGTGAATATCGCAGTGGAGAAATTGTATCTATGACAGGAGGAACTCCTACTCATAATGAACTGATTCGCGCTTTGACTGTGGTTTTCAGCTTAGGACTGCGCGGTAAGCCTTATCAAGTGTTTTTAGCCGATCAGCGGCTTTGGATTCCGGAACACAATATTTATACCTATCCTGATGCAATGGTTGTGCCACGACCTGTGCAGCTTCAAGCTGGGCGCAAAGATACCATCACCAATCCAATTTTGATTGCAGAGGTGTTGTCTGATTCGACTCAAGGCTATGATCGGGGTGATAAATTTGCTGCCTACCGCACAATTCCCACGTTTCAGGAATATCTGCTGATTGACCAAACTCAGCCGCATGTAGAGCAATACGTCAAGCAAGGCAGCAATCAATGGCTGTTCACAGAATATAACAGCATGGAGTCAAAAATCTCGCTTGTGTCTGTTGCCGTTGAGATCGCTGCCGCAGAGCTGTATGAAAATCTTGAATTTTAGGCTAACTCGGCTGTTTCTTACCGATTGGCTGTTTCTTGCCCACCAGCGTCCATCCTGCCGTAGTTCCTAGCGGTTCAGCAGACTTTAGATTTAGACTTTCGATCGCCACTTGATCCAGCAGCAAGTAAGGCTTTACCTCGCGTCGCCAAATCCGCTTGAGCTGTTTGGCATCAGTGGGGATGATGGGGCGATCGCTATAGAAATTCAGTGAAGGGCGGTTGTAGGGATAAGAAGTATAGACTTTCTGGGATGCTGGAATCTGCTGGATCAATGCCGCTACAGGCTTGACGGGATAGGCTTCTGCCAGTTCCCAGAGCCAATGATTCGACGAGACAAACAGCAGCAGCGAGACAAAGCTGCCCCAGATCAGCACCGGAACAAACTGCGAGTCGTGCCGCGCCAGCAGCAAGGCAGTACAAGACATCGTGAAGCCAACCGCTGCAAACACCCGCTGGATATCCGGCTGAAGCGGCACAGCCCACCAGCCAAAGTAAACAAACCCCGCCCCGCCCACGATCGCCAGCAGCACAAACCAACCCACCCAGAGGCGATCGTATCCGGGCTTGGGAAATTGCTTGACCCCACTGTGCTTTCCCTGCTGCCAAAGCTCTGCCAGCGCGACTCCTTCCAGCAAAGCCAATGCCGGATAAAGCGGCAGACTGTACCACGGCAGTTTTGTCGCCATTAGAGAAATGGCAGTCAAATAAAGGCTGCTCCAGACGATCGCCAGCTTTGCCCAGCTCAGGCTGCGGTTTTGCCACGCCAGCTTGCACCCCAGCGGCAGGAACAGCAGCCAGGGTAGGTCAGATTTCAGCAGTTCCAGCAGATAAAACCACGGCGCACCGCCATTGTGCTCCACATCCGTCCAGATTCGCTGGAAGGATTGATCGACTAAATTATTGCCCAAAAACAGTTGCCCATAGTGAAGCCATTGCACCCCATACCAGCCGATTACAGGCAAACTGCCCAACCCAACTCCCAGCCAGAGGTAAGCCGATCGCAGCAAACGCGGCGTATCCCAAGCCAAAAACCCGATCGCGATCGCCCCTAGCAGCAGCCCCAGCATCACGCCTTTAGTCAGACAGACCAGCCCAAAGGCAATGCCCACCAGCAATGCTGCCCGTCGATCGCGCCGCGATCGCAATACGCCCCAAATTAGCAGCAGCAAGAAGCAAACCAGCGCCCCATCCAGCATGGCAAGCCGCCCGTTACGTAAGACTGGCAGGGTCGTCAGATAAACCAATGCCGCGAAAATTGCGGGCGATCGCTGATGAAAAATCTCTCGACCAATTCCATACAGCAGCGGCACGGAAGCTGAAGTCAGTAATGCCCCTGGCAGACGAGCAGTCCACTCAGAAACACCGCCCAGACTGTAGGCGATCGCGATCAGCCCATGAACCAGCGGCGGCTTATTCAAGTAAGGTTCGCCCCAAAGCGTTGGGTAGAGCCAGTTTTCAGTTTGGCTAATCTCCCGCGCTACTTGGGCGACCAGTCCTTCATCCCAGTCGCGCAGCGGCAGATCGCCCAAATTCCAGACAAAAAGCGCGATCGCCCCCAAAGTCAAGCCGCAAATCCAAGCTTGATCGATCTGGCGATCGCGCCATTGCCAACGAGTCGAGGGGCTAATCAAGCCTTATGGCTCCCGCTTCAAAGCCATTTCAACCTGGTTAAACTTTTGAGCAATCCGCTTCTTCAGCTTTTCAGGCACGGGGCGATTCGGATAAGAGCTGTAGTGACCTGCCAGCGAGTTGAGCGCGGTTCGCATCGTGGTGAAAGAGTTGAGCTTTGCCAATGCCCCATCGCGACGGTAGCGCGAAAAGAAGTTGTTGAGCATTGTCCGGGCTTCTGCCTGAATCGCTGGACTGTCGGGGGTGTTGGCGGGCGTGTCTAGCGCTGTGCGGATGGTTCCAATCAGCGCAAGGGTGTCTTGGCGATAGTCACCGCTGACTCCGGTAGACGCAGTGGAGCAACCCGTCAAGCCAACGACTAACACGAGCGCTAGGGCAAGAAACCGGGACAAAATTCTTTTCATACAACCTCGTGAGAATGCGAACCAAAGTTTTTTAGCCTGATCCCGACTTTCAGCGGGTGGGGATCAAGACTTCATGTCATCTTATCTTGATCAGAGGCATCGATCGAGATCCAGAAGGTATAGAGCTGGGAATCATCGATCGCTGCGTTAGTTTAGAGTACTCTACCCTAGGCAATGTTGAGGAAGCGGAGGCAAAGTTCTACGGGTGATTACAGTGAGCTAATCTTCAGCCATCAACCCTTCTTCATCGGCACATAATTCTCGTAAATCCTGCTTCTCTGTCCGGCGAGACGGACGACGATAACGTTTACTTGCTAGCTTCGGCTCCGATCGCCCCTGCCCATCGCCGCCCGTCACCGTTTTGGTGGTCGATTCAGCATCGCCCTGTCGCTGTGCCGCCGTTTGATAGGCGATCGCCTCGTCCAGAAAGGTAAGGTAATGCTCGTAGCGTTCCCAGTCGCCCCGCACGGCGCAGTTTGGCTCCTCGCGGTGGAGGCAGTCGCTAAACTGACAGTCTGCCTCCGTCAATCGCTGCCGGATCTCCGGGAAATACTGGGCTAGCTCCGTGGGGGTTCGGTTCAAATCGGGCTGGTTAAACCCGGGCGTATCCGCAATCAGTCCGCCTGTGGGCAGGTCAAACAGTTCCACATGTCGGGTCGTATGTCGTCCTCGGCTGAGCTTGCCAGAAACTGCGTTGACTCTCTGATCGACCTTTGGGATCAGGTGATTTGTCAGACTCGATTTGCCTACGCCCGAAGGTCCCGAAACGATCGTAATCTGCTGATCCAGACTTGCTTGGAGCTGCTCCAGCCCCACCCCCGATCGCAAGCTCAGAAAAATTGGCCTATAGCCCCATGCCTTGAGGCGATCGTTCCACTGCGTTTGAACTTCCGGTTGCACCAAATCGCTTTTGTTGAGGCAGAGCAGCACGGCGATTTCGGTCGATTCCGCCTTCACCAAAAATCGGCTGAGCTGCATTGGGTCAAGCGTCGGCTCCTCCAAGGCAAAAACCAGCAGAATCTGATCCGCATTGGCGATCGGTGGACGATCCAACTCCGTGCGGCGCGGCAAAACTTGGGCGATCGCCGCCCGTCCTCCCGTCCAGTCGGGTTGCTCGATTTGGACGCGATCGCCCACCATTACCTGCTGACCAATTTTCTTCAGCCGAGTTCTGCGAGTGCAGAGCAAATCCGCGATCGGTAGATTCGGATCGCTGAGCCGCACCCAGTAGTAATTTGCCTGAACAGCCAGGACTGTCCCCATCAGCGGCGTGAGTTCTGACGCTTGAGCTTCGAGGTTGATCTCTAACTCATCACTCATAGCTCAACATTGGGGATTCTCCTGATCGGCGCGGCGCACCTGCACGGCAAAAAAGTCAGTACGATCGCTAATCTGCTCGATCGCATAGCCTTCCATCTTGAGGCTATCGGGGACTTGCTCCATCGGTTCACCGGGATCAAGCCAGACTTCCAACAGCGATCCAGGCGGCATTTTCTCTAGCCGCAATTTCGTGCGGACAAAATTGAGCGGGCAAGGCGTACCGCGCAGATCAAGCTGGGCATCGGGAATTTGTTGATTCGATTGCTCAATGACTTGGCTCATCCGCGAAACAGCCCTCCCAAGAACTCATTGATGCCGCCGCTTTTACTGAGGCGATCGCCCCGAATCTTTGCCAATTTGTCGAGCAGTTCCCGCTCTTCGGGCGTGATCCGAGTCGGGATATCAATGATCACGGTAATCAAATGATCGCCCCGGCTGACCGAGTTGCCTAATCGGGGCACACCGCGATTTTCCAGGGTCAAAACCGTGTTGGGCTGCGTTCCGGGCGCGATGTTGACTTCGACTCCCCCGTCTACCGTGTTGACCTCAATGCGATCGCCCAAAATCGCCTGCAAATAGCTAATTTTGACTTCCGAAAGAATATTGATGCCGTCGCGTTCAAACTCAGCATCCTCATTCACAAACAGATAGACATACAGATCGCCTGCTGGACCACTGCGCTGCCCAGTATCGCCCTCGCCCGACACGCGCAACCGAGTGCCGTTGTCCACCCCGGCTGGAATGGTGATCTTCAGCTTCTTGGCTTCCTGCCTCTGACCGCCGCCGCCGCACACATCACACTTGTCTTCGATCATCTGCCCTGTCCCGTTGCAGGTGGGGCAAACGGAAACCTGGGTAAAGCTGCCGAAGGGCGTTCGCGTGGCTCGGCGTACCTGTCCGCCACCGCTGCAAGTTGAACAGGTGCGCGGCTGGGTTCCTGGCTTTGCGCCAGAGCCTTTGCAGTTCGTGCAGGTTTCTAAATGGCTAATCCGGATTTCTTTTTCGCCGCCAAAAATAGCTTCGCGGAAGTCAAGCTTCAGATCCAACCGCAGGTCATCGCCTCTAGTTGGACCACTGCGACGGCGGGTTTGCTGTTGTGCTCCCATGCCGCCAAAACCGCTGAAGAAGCTTTCAAAAATATCGGCAAAGCCGCCTAAGTCGTTAAGGTCTTGAAATCCACTGGCGTTCGAGGCTGCTGTACCCACGCCTGCTTCGCCAAAGCGATCGTAGCGAGCGCGAGTTTCGGGTTCAGACAACACTTCATAAGCGCGACTAATTTCTTTGAAACGCTCTTCGGCTCCCGGATCTTTGTTGACATCCGGGTGATATTTGCGTGCCATCCGCCGATAAGCATTCTTCAGCTCATCCTTATCTACGGTGCGAGAAACGCCAAGAATTTCGTAATAGTCACCTGCCATAGAGCGCTGCGCTGGGGGAATAAGTGAATTTGGGACGCTAGGATTTTAGCACTAGGTTCTGGACACTAAGATAGGCGAAATTGGTCAAGAAGAACAAGGCTGGTTTACCGAATTACCCGATCTTCTTACTTGCCCAATCTGCTTCTGCTCTTTTTCTTTGCTCTCTTCATCCTAGACGAATCGATCGAGCATCTGTCGCTTTTGGCTCGACAACCTACCGAAGCTTTAGTTTCGATTCGCGATCGTACCCATACCAGATCCCCGGATTCTGGAAGAATCCGGGGATCTTTGCCTAACGAGGGGCATAAACCGATCGACTAGTCAACTGCTTCATAGTCAGCGCTAATCGTTTCGTCTTCATCAAATTCCGCCGTGTGATCGTCATCCTCGATCGCCGCCGTTTCTAGATCCGATTGTCCATTTGACCAAGGAGCAGCATGGTCAGCTACAGAGCTATAGCCATTTTCCTCAGATTGGCTATAGACCGACTTGCCGATCGCCAATAGCGCCTGCTGCAAGTTCTCGACGCACTGGAACAGTTCCTCACCTGAAACCGAGCGATCGGTAAGAGCAGCCCGCAGTTCAATCACGCGATCGGTTGCTAGTCTCTTCAGGTCATCCGCAATCAAACTGCCGTTGTCGCGCAGCGTGGACTCATAGCTGTATAGCAGCGTATCCGCCTGGTTGCGAAGCGCCACAACTTGCTTGCGGCGATCGTCGTCCTCGGCGTGCAGTTCGGCTTCTAGGCGCATCCGATCGATTTCGGTCGTGCTCAAGCCGCCTGTGTTGGAAATTAAAACGCTTTGCTCTCGACCTGTGCCTTTGTCGCGGGCTGCGACCTGGAGAATGCCGTTAGCATCAATTTCAAAAGACACCTCAATTTGCGGCACGCCTCTTGGCGCAGGCGGAATCCCCGTCAGTTGGAATTTACCCAAGCTCTTGTTGTCCTTAGCTAGGGCGCGTTCACCTTGCAGCGCATGGACTTCTACCGAGGTTTGTCCGTCCGTAGCCGTTGAAAAAACCTGCGTTTTGCTGGTTGGAATCGTGGTGTTGCGCTCGATGATTTTGGTAAAAACCTCTCCCAAAGTCTCAATTCCCAGCGACAGTGGGGTCACATCCAGCAGCAGCAGATCTTTGACTTCGCCGCCCAAAACGCCCGCCTGAATCGCTGCACCCAAGGCGACCGCTTCGTCCGGGTTGACCGATCGATCGGGAACCTTGCCCTCAAAATAGCTCTTGATCGCTTCCTGCACGGCTGGAATCCGGGTAGAACCGCCGACTAGAATAATGCGATCGATCTGCTTGGGGGATAGCCCGCTGTCTTTGAGCGCTTGGGTGACGGGTTCGATCGTCGCCTGGATCAGATGTGCCACCAGTTCCTCAAACGTGGCACGGGTCATTTCCGTTTCCATGTGCTTGGGACCCGTCTCATCCGCCGTGATGAACGGCAGATTGATGGAGGTGGTTAAGGTGCTGGAAAGCTCAATTTTGGCTTTTTCTGCGGCTTCTCGCAGGCGTTGCAAAGCCATTTTGTCAGTTGAGAGGTCAATGCCTTCCTGTTCGCGGAAGTTGTCCATCAGCCAGCGGACTAGCACATTGTCAAAGTCATCGCCGCCCAAATGGTTGTTTCCAGAGGTCGCTTTCACCTCAAAAACACCCTCGCCGAGCTGAAGCACGGACACATCGAACGTGCCGCCGCCCAAGTCAAACACCAAGACCATCTGATCCTGGTGTTGCTTGTCTAGACCATAAGATAAGGCGGCGGCGGTCGGCTCGTTGATGATCCGCAGGACTTCTAGCCCTGCGATCGTCCCGGCATCTTTGGTTGCCTGTCGTTGGGCATCTGTAAAGTAAGCCGGAACCGTAATCACTGCCTGCGTAATGCTTTCGCCCAAGTAGCTTTCAGCATC
>JBBSFA010000081.1:0-8109 GCA_038239185.1 Elainellales cyanobacterium
CCAGCGCCGAGTCAGAACATAGCGCGGATAAACCACTGCTTTGCCGTGATTTACATCCCCTGTATAACCGCCGCCTGCATCCAACAAGCTGCCATACGGATCGTGGCAAATGTAATCTTGACTTGCCGTTTTGCCAATTATCACAATCATGTGTCCGCCTGTCGGAGAAGCCAGAGAGCCGCGATGCAAGATCCCAATTACGCAAGGCAATCCGACTGCTAGAGACTTGTCGAGATCATCAAACCCCAAGTCCGTGTGCCATACAGATTTGATGCCAAGCTGCGCCAAAGCTTTGGTCTGGGCATTGTGATCGGTGGTGTCGCCATATTTAATCACAATCTTGTAGTATTCATCATCGCCCGCAATTTTTGCGCCCATGAACCGCGCCACCATCGCGCAGCTAGAGGTATTGCAGGTTCGCATCGGTTCAAATTTGTTGTCCACCTGCTGGAAATAAGGCACATTCAGGCGCAGCTCTTGCTTTTTGGTTGAACTCAGGTTCCAGTCTTGCCACATTTTGACAAACCCTTCCATGGTTTGCGTTTGGGTGTTCTGCTGCAACCATTTCAGGGCGGCATTTTGGTGCGGTAATCCTTTGTAAGACTGCAAGGCTTGGGCAAAATCGATCGCGCCGCCGGGTTGTCCATCCCGCCACATCAGCGCAAATTCGGCTTGCTTTTGCTCACCTGTCGAGGATTGCAGCCATCGCACTAGCTTGATTTGCTGCGGATCATTGTGAAAAGCCATTGCGACTGTAATCAGATCGATCGAAGCAGCAGCCTTATAAATAGGAGAAGTTAAAGAAGCAACCATATATTTTGCAGCCCGTGAATGGTACGCAGTGTGGATTACCTGATGCAAAAACTGGGATGGCTTTTTCAGGTTCTCTAAAACATAAGATAGGCGGGGCATTGCGGGATCTCCTTCAGAGGCTTCACGGAATTGCAGCGATCGCAGGATCAGCCAGCCTGCGGGAAATTCTGTAATCAGAAACCCTAGGCTGGGCGGCTTGCGATCGCGCTCTGCTGGCTATTGGCTTGCTTAAGGGGGCAACTATGCTGAATGATGAGTGTGCAATCATTCAGGCTAAATCATTAAGGATCGCGGATTCAATCAATTGTGGGGTAGGTGTTCTCACCCATCCGGGCGGACAAAATGTCCATTTCACAAGACTTACAATTCATTCAGTTAGTTGATTCAGTTCAGATCCCAAGCAGCCAAGTCGCTATCCTAAAGAAGACCCCGATCGCAGGCTGTTCCCATTTGGCTTTGCTTTTACCGATCCTTAACGAGATTTTTATCTAGATCCAAAAATTGGTATGAAAGAGACGATCGCTTATCTAAAAGACCGCTTTTCTCAGGCTTTAGCGGCTGCCTTCGGAGCAGACTTTGCCGACGTTGACCCGATTTTAGTGCCCGCCAGTAATCCTAAGTTTGGCGACTATCAATCGAATGTGGCAATGGCTTTGGCAAAGCGACTGGGCAAAGCCCCCAGAGCGATCGCGGCAGAAATCGTTGCGCTGCTGGAAGTCTCAGGGTGCTGCGAACCGCCGACGATCGCCGGAGCCGGATTTATCAACCTGATTCTGAAAACGAGCTACCTAGAAGATCAGCTCAAGGCGATTCAAAGCGATCGGCGGTTGGGGATTGCACCGACGCGATCGCCCCAGCGAGTGATCGTAGACTATCCCAGCCCCAACATTGCCAAAGAGATGCACGTCGGACATTTGCGTCCTTCGGTGATTGGCGACAGCATTGCCCGCATCCTGGAGTTTTTGGGGCATGAGGTAGTGCGGCTCAGCCATATTGGAGACTGGGGCACACCGTTTGGCATGTTGATTGCTTACGTGCGCGAGGCATATCCCGAAGCGCTGCAAGGTTCAGGCACTTTAGACCTGGGCGATCTGGCAACTTTTTATCGGGCTGCCAAAAAGCGGTTTGATGAAGACGAAGCGTTTCGCGAAACGGCGCGGCTGTCGGTAGTCCAGCTTCAGGCAGGCGACCCCGAAACGATTCGCGCCTGGAAACTAGTCTGCGATCTCTCCAACCGCACGAATCGCCAAATTTTTGACCTGATGGGGCTGTCGCCGCTGATCAAAGAACGGGGCGAATCTTTTTATAATGCTTTCCTGGCAGATGTGCTGGCGGAGCTAGATCGGCTGGGCTTGCTGGTGAAAGACCAGGGCGCTCAATGCGTTTTCCTGGAAGGCTTTACCAACAAAGAGGGTGAACCGCTACCGCTGATTGTCCAGAAGTCGGATGGTGGCTACAACTATGCCACGACAGATTTAGCCGCCATTCGGTATCGCGTGGGAACAGACAAGGCGCAGCGGGTGATCTATCCGGTCGGGGCTGAGCAAACCAATCATTTTCTACAAATCTTTCAGGTAGGAAAACGGGCAGGCTGGATCACAAACGAGGTGGAATTTATCCATACGCCGCTCGGTTCGATCCTGGGAGAAGACGGCAAGAAGCTAAAAAGCCGATCGGGTGAGGCAGTCCGGCTAGTGGATCTGCTGGATGAAGCGATCGATCGCGCCCGCACCGATCTGGAAACTCGGCTCCAAACAGAAGAGCGGCAGGAGACGGAGGAGTTCATTGCGAATGCGGCTCAGGTCGTGGGCATCAGCGCGATCAAATATGCGGATCTGAGCCAAAACCGCACCAGCAACTACATCTTCAGCTACGACAAAATGCTGGCTTTGCAAGGCAATACGGCTCCCTATATGCTGTATGCCTACGTGCGGGTGCAGGGCATTAGCCGTAAAGGGGGAATTGACCTGGAGGAGATGAGCCAATCAGGTGCAGTGCCGATCGCCCTCCAGGAAGAAACCGAACTGGCACTAGCCAAACACATCTTGCAGCTAGACGAAATTCTCAGCGCGGTGGAAGCCGACCTGTTCCCTAACCGCCTTTGCGAATATCTGTTCGAGCTGAGCAAGAAGTTTAACCAGTTTTACGATCGCTGTCCCGTTCTCAACGCCGAGGAGCCGCTGCGGACTTCGCGGCTGATCTTGTCGGACTTGAGCGCTCGAACAATCAAACTGGGGCTGTCGCTGCTGGGAATTCCTGTCTTAGAGAGAATGTAAGAAAGAGAGAATGTAAGAAATCCCCAGTTCTGATCTGATTCTGGCTCAGGCTTAATGCAAGATCTGCGACAGGAACTTCTTCGTCCGTTCCTCTTTCGGATTGCCGAAGAACTCGGTCGGCGTGCCTTCTTCGATCAGTAGACCATCCGCCATCAGCACCACGCGATCGGCAACCTCGCGGGCAAAGCCGACTTCGTGCGTCACACAAACCATCGTCATCCCTTCGCTTGCCAAAGTCCGCATGGCATCTAGCACTTCTCGCACCATTTCTGGGTCAAGCGCGGAAGTTGGCTCATCGAACAGCATGATTTTGGGCTGCATGGCTAGTGCGCGGGCGATCGCCACCCTTTGCTGCTGCCCGCCCGACAACTGACCGGGAAACTTTTGCGCCTGGTTTAGAATGCCAACTCGCTCCAAAAGCTGCATGGCCACTTCTTCTGCTTTGGCTTTGGGCCAGCGTCGCACCCAGATTGGGGCCAGGGTGACGTTTTGCAGGACGGTGAGGTGCGGAAACAGGTTGAACTGCTGGAACACCATGCCCACCTCGCGGCGAATTGCATCAATGTTCTTCAGATCATGCGATAGTTGAATCCCGTCTATCGAAATACTGCCTTTCTGGTACTTCTCCAGCGCGTTAAAGGTGCGGATAAAGGTAGACTTTCCTGAACCCGAAGGGCCCATGACCACAACCACTTCACCCTTCGCGACCGTCATGCTAACGCCCTTTAGCACATGGAAGTTGTTGTCATACCACTTTTCAACATTCTCGGCAACGATAACCGGGGTAGAACCAGTGCTGTTTGTCGCAGATGGCTCAGTTTGAAATTGCGTCATGGGTGCGTTCCTTCGTTAGCGCTCAAATTTGTAGTCCTGGTTTTAGCTTACTGGGCAGACCCAGTCTTGCAGTATAGGAAATAGCGATCGCGTTGCAGAAATTTACGCCAAAGCCAATATCTAGCTAGTGCGTCGTATTCATCTGCCGCTCTAGGCGACGGCTGCCCAGCGACATCGCGTAGCAAAGCAGCCAGTAAATCGCGCCGATGAAAATGTAGGCCTCAGCATATCTGCCAGTAAACTCCGGGTTTGCCAGAACGGTGCGGCTGATGCCCAACAGCTCAAACAAGCCAATGATCAGCAGCAGCGTGGTGTCTTGAATCAAGCTGATGAACTGACCGACGATCGCCGGAATCGACACCTTGAGCGCTTGCGGTAGCACAATCAACGCCAAGGTCAAAGGCGTACTCAGTCCTAGCGCATTCGCCGCTTCCGATTGTCCTCTGGGAATCGACTGCAAGCCGCCCCGCACGTTTTCCGCCAAGTAGGCGGCACTAAACATCGTTAGCCCGACGATCGCCCTCAGCACCAAATTAATTCGCATCCCCGGCGGCAAAACCAGCGGCAGCATCACGGCAGCAACAAACAAAATCGCGATCAGCGGTAATCCGCGCACCACTTCGATAAAGGCAACGCTGAGCCAGCGAATCACGGGCATATCGCTCTGCCGCCCGATCGCCAGCAGCACCCCCAGCGGAAAACACAGCACGATACTCACCACGGACACAAAGATCGTCAGCAGCAGCCCGCCCCAGTTCGTGGTGCTGACTGGAGAAAGCCCAAATCCCCCTGCCAGCAGCCACCAGACCACCAGGAAGGAGACTCCCCAAGCTGCCGAAAGCCAACTGCCTAGTGTGGGAATCTGGCGCGCTGCCAGTCGTCCAACCCAAGCGCCTGCCAGCACCAACCCCTCCATCAGCAGCACCAGCAGCTTGGCAAAAAGCGGCATTGGCATCAGCACCGCGATCGCCGCCACCACACCAAAAACTACCAGTACCGTTCGGCTATAGAGCTTTGGCGCAGTCCGAGCCAAAATGCCCCAAGTCAGCCCTGCCAACACAGAGACGATCGCTATGATCGTCCATAGCCGCCAGTATTGAAAGGCTGGATATCGTCCGGCAAAGAACAGCGGCAGGTTTGCTGGAATCACCTGCCACTTTGCCGCCGTGGTTGCCCAGGTGAAAAACCCAATCAGCGTTTTGCCCAGGAGCAAGGTAATGGCGATCGTCAGGATGGCGTTGAACCAACTGTTGAACAATTTTTTGCGGAGCCAAGCCACTGCCCCAACTTGGGCAATCGGCGGCGCAGAAGTGGGGATCGGGTTAGTGGTGGTCATGCAGTCTAGAGATAGAAAGAATTGGGCATCAAGCAAGCTGGCATCGATCGAATTAACGCTCTTTGAACTGAACCGTTTGATTCAAGATATTCATAATCACCGAGATGATTAAGTTGAGCACAAGGTAGGTTGCCGCAATAATTAAAATACCTTCAACCGCCCGACCTGTCTGATTCTGGGTGGTCTGGAAGGTCGAGAATAAATCCGGATAGCCGATCGCCAAAGCCAAACTGGAGTTTTTTGCCAGGTTCATATACTGACTGCTCAGCGAGGGAATAATCACCCGCAAAGCCTGTGGAAAGACCACCAGCCGCATCAAAAAACCAGTCTGCAATCCTAGCGCCTTCGCCGCTTCCCACTGTCCTTTGGAAACGGATTGAATCCCCGCCCGCACAATTTCTGCGATAAAAGCCCCGGTGTAGAACGACAGACCTGCCAGCATAGCGCTATATTCCAGCGTCAAGCGCAAGCCGCCTGTGGTATCGCCAGCGGCGGAGAGCTGAGGAAACTCCCAGCCCAGCCCAAACAGCAGAATCACTAAACCCGCCATGCCCATGCCGATTAGCACCAGCATCTGCGGCTTGCCAGAGGCTCCTTGGGTTTCCATCAGCTTGATCCGCCAGCGCCAAATCAGGTAGGCAACGATCGCCCCCCCAATCAGCACCGCAAAGCTCGCCCAGGCGATCGGCGTATCGGCAGGCCAGGGAATCACGATGCCTTTCTTATTGATAAAAATTGAACCGGGTAGCCGCGTGGTTTCCCCTTTCGTAGACAGCCCATAGAACACCGCGAAGTACCAGACAAAGAGCTGAAGCAAAAGCGGCGTGTTGCGTACCACTTCTACATAGACGAAATTCAGCTTGCGAAGCAGCCAATTGTCTGAAAAGCTGGCGATTCCAGCGACGACTCCAATGATCGTGGTCGCGATGAAGCCCAGCAGCACCATCCGCAGCGTGTTGATAAACCCAACCGTGAGCGCCCAGCCATAAGTATTGTTGGTCTGGTAGGGCACCAGCGACTCGCCAATGTTGAACCCTGAGCCTTGATTCAAAAAAGAGAAGTTGAAGGGTCGTCCTTGGGCTTGCAGGTTGGCAAACAGATTGTTGAGCAGATAGGCAATGGTGCCAAACACGATCAAAGCCACGATCGCCTGGAAAATAATCCGCAGGATGCGTTCATCCCGCCACAAGGGAATTTTTTCGTCACCGCCAGGATTAGCGTTACCGGAAGGAGCCATAAAATTAAGGGTTCAAGAGAGTAGCTCAAACTAGCTTGGTAGAGACGCTCTGACGAACGCCTCTACGCGAGTGTGCTTAGCGGAACGGCGGCGAGTACATCAAACCGCCATCCTTCCAGAGCTTGTTGTAGCCGCGATCGATCTTCAGTTTCGAGCCTGTGCCGACATTGCGCTCATAGATTTCGCCGTAGTTGCCGACTGCTTTGATGGCTTTCACCATGAAGTCATTCGGAACGCCTAGCTGTTTGCCCAAGTCGCCTTTCGCGCCTAAGAAGCTTTGGACATCTGGGCTTTTATCTTGCAGCTTTTGATCCACATTGGCTTGGGTAATGCCTAACTCTTCAGCCTGGAACAAGCCGTAAGTCACCCACTTCACCACATCAAACCAGCGAGAATCGTTGTTCACTGTCACAGGACCCAATGGCTCTTTTGACATGACGACATCTAACAAAACACTGTCGTCTGGGTTCGGCAAGGCGGTGCGTTTTGCGGCAAGCTGAGAGCGATCGGATGTAAACCCTTCGCAGCGCCCTTCCTGATATGCCGCCAAGGCAGCGTTAGAATCCTGGAATTTCACTTCGTTTACCTTAATGCCAAGCTCTTGAGTCCGGCTTGCCAGGTTGAGTTCGGTTGTCGTTCCAGTTTCCACACAAACCGACTTACCGTCCATTCCTTTCAGGTCTTTGATGCCGCTAGCTTTGGTCACCATCATGCCCTGACCGTCATAAAAGGTGGTGGGGGCAAATTCGAGTCCGTTACCGCCTGCGGCATCGCGGCTGAGTGTCCAGGTGGTGTTTCGCGCCAGCATATCGACTTCGCCGCTAGCCAATGCCGGGAAGCGAGCCGTAGAGTCAAGGTTGCGATACTCCACTTTCTCTGGATCGCCAAACAGCGCGGCTGCGACTGCCTTGCAGGTATCGACATCCAAGCCCGTGTACTTGCCGCTTGGATCGACAAAGCTAAAGCCTGGAATCGTGCCTTCTACGCCGCAAATCAAATTGCCGCGCTGGAGAATTGTATCCAGTCTACTCGGTGCACTAGCAGCACTGGATGCTGGAGAGCCACTGCCGCTTGCGGTGGGAGAAGAAGCGGTGGTTGTGGTGGATGTGCCACAGGCGGTCAGGGTTGCCACCGAGAGAGTTGCCGCCAGCAATGCTGAACCCCATTTCTTCATAGTTTTCGTATCCACTCCTTACACACTCCTTACAGGAAAAGAAATTTTTCTTTCTAACGATCGATTCAATCAAGCAGTGCCGAACGCCAGGGTTTTGATCCACCCTAGAGCTGGTTTTAGCAACAATGCCGACTTAGCAAAATATCCTAATCGAAAAAAGCTCTATTGCAAAAGCAATTGCAGATGCGTCGCGATCTAGGGAAGTCTTGAGAAGCAACTTTTCGCTCCTGAAGTCGCTTTGAGCCTCCCCCCTAGCATTTCTTGCTTTGTTATTTATTTTTGTATCCAAAAAGACAACTGCCTTGTCCTGAGTCAATCGATTAGAAAAATTTGCTGCTGTAAATTTTTCATTGAGGGTGAACGTAAGAGGAGGTTTGAAAAGTATCAAGCGTTCTGCATTCGCCCCCCAACCCCCCAATTCTGGGGGACTTTCGACCCG
>JBBSFA010000082.1:0-8101 GCA_038239185.1 Elainellales cyanobacterium
CGGCCAAAGCCTCTTTGCCGACCGATACAGATGGCTCTAGGCTCACCACGCCGCCGTTGACCCTGGTAGAGACGGCATTTTTTGCAAGTACGGCTAGCCTGATGTGGCTCGTCAGCTACTACCTCAGCATTGGTCCCTGGATGCGAATCTTGTTTCCCATCCCGATCGCCCTTGCCTACCTGCGCTGGGGACACCGAGCCGCCTGGATGTCGGCAATTACATCGGGCTTGCTGCTGTCGGTGCTGATGGGCCCTTACCTTAGCCTTTTGTTTTGTGTGCCTTATGCGCTGATAGGGGTGCAGCTCGGCATGATGTGGAAGCGGCGATCGCCCTGGCTGCACTCGATCGGCACTGGCACTTTAATCTCTTCGTTTGGCTTTTTCTTTCGGATGTCGCTGCTGTCCGTTTTTCTGGGTGAAGATCTGTGGGCGTATCTCAACAACCGCATCGCTGATTTTATCCAGTGGTTTCTCGCCAATCTGGTGGATTGGGGCTGGCTAGGGCTGGAGGCTTTGGGGCAAACCAATCTGGCTGCCGTGCAGGTTGTGACGGTGCTGCTTGTCCTTTGTAGCGATTTGGTTTACCTGTTCACGGTTCACTTAGCTGCTTGGCTGTTGCTAGAGCGCTTGGGGAACGCCATTCCAGAGCCGCCGCAGTGGGTCAAGGTGCTGCTGGAAGACGAGTGATCGATCGCACATTGTTCGCAAAACAACTGTGTTCGCAAAACAACTGTAAGCCGACTGAAAAACCGTAGTATAGTTACAGAACTTTCACAAGGGCTGGGGTAAATTACCATTAGGCTTCCTACAAATCGATCGCCCCGATCAATAGAACAGGATGACGCTAGAGCAGTTGCGGATTTTTTTAGCTGTGATTCTTCGACTTGGGACTGGTGACGGGCGAGGTCAAACCTAGCTTGAGGGCGACTTTAGAAAGCTATGTAGTCGGAAAGCTACGTAGTCGGAAAGCTATGTAGTCGGACGCGATCGCCTACAAATTGTCGTCGGACAGTCTCATCCCTGGTATAAGTACACGGAGATTACGCTGAGTGAATTGACCACTACAGCTTGGGTCATGCGCGAGTCGGGTTCTGGAACCCAACAGATGTGTGACTCTACCGGATTGGCATTCTCACAAAACAGCCTCATAAAACAGTCTCAGTGTAGATTCATTTTTTCAAGCATCCTTTGATAGAGTCTGAGCAGGTAGAGTTTGAGCAGGGTGTCAAGCTCTCAAGGCATCTTCATAAAGTATCTTGAATTCCAGCAATGCAGTTATTCTTCAAGCCCCTCAGCACAGAAAAAGTTGCGATCGCAAAACGCAATGCCTCGCGTGTCCGAGATCACCTTGCCAATGAACGCACTTATCTGGCTTGGATGCGGACTGCGATCGCTCTAATGGGGTTTGGAGTCGTGATTGTGCGGCTGCGAGCGTTTCAGTCCCCGTTGGTCACTACTCCAGGCAACGGCTGGAAGCTGGGGCTAATTTTCTCGCTCGTCGGCTTGGTCACGGTGCTGTTGTCCACCCGCCACTACTTTGCCGTTCGGCATGATATTGATGCCGACACCTATGAACCAGCGGACGGTTGGGTCATCGCCTTTAGCGTTGCCGTCACACTGTTAGGGGTAGGTGTCATTTACTTCTTTTTCACAGTTCCCCTCAATCCCCTGAGCGGAATCGTATTTGATTAAAGACTATCCAATTCGCTCTTTTTCCAGCGTGGCAGCAGCGACCCACTCTTGCAGATCGGGCAATGTCCATAGGTTGTCTACATAAGCCTGAGCGATCGCGTCAAGCGGCACGTTGTAGGTGACAAAGCGGGAAACGACGGGGGCAAACATGGCATCAGCGATCGTGAAATGTCCGAAGAGGAAATCGCCGCCTTTGCCATAAGTTTGCCGACAGGTGCGCCAAAGTTCCAGGATGCGATCGATATCGGCTTGCAGTTCGGCAGAACCACCGTTCCAGGGATATCGAGCGCGACAATCCATCGGGCACTGCTGCCGGAGATGAGCAAAGCCGCTGTGCATCTCGGCACTCACGACCCGACAGATGGCTCGCGCTTGGGCATCAGCAGGCAGCAGTCGACTGGCAGGGAACCGCTCGGCTATATACTCGCAGATGGCGATCGACTCCCACAGCACCAGTTCCCCATCCAGCAAGACCGGAACCTTCCCGGATGGAGAATAGCGCAAAATCTGCGATCGGCTTTCGGGGGTATCTAGCAGAATCCGAATTTCTGTAAACGGTGTGCCTACCTGTTTCAAAGCCAGCCAAGCGCGTAGCGACCAGGAGGAATAGTTTTTGTTGCCAATGACGAGGGAAAGGGGCATGGTAGAGATCCGAGTTTAGGGAGTGTTTTGCAAGTCCGATCGCTCTTCGGGCACGATCGCGCCTTCCACCGGGCAGACCTGGAGACAGATGCCACAGTCGATGCAGGTAGAAAAATCAATCCAGTACCAATCGGTGCCTTTGGTGTTTTTTCCGGGGCCTTCGTGGATGCAGGCAACCGGACAGGCATCTACACAGTCGGCAACGCCTTCGCAAGTATTTGTAACGATCGAATGCGGCATAAGATTTCCTAGTGCTCTCGTTTTATGGCAAATCGCCTCTCGTATCCTAAAGTATCAGGCGAATAGATGATAGAGTCTGCGCCCGCGATCGTCCACTTCTTGAGCAAGTCCCTAGTAAAACCTCCGATTTATTTGTATCGTATGAGAACATTCTTTGCGCTTTACTGGGTGGTGCGATATGAAAAAAGATGCGATCGCCGATTCTGAAGCCAACGGGCACAAGCTGAAAGCAGCAGACAAAAAGGCAGAGAAAGCCCTAGAGAAGGGCGCAGAGAAAGCCAAAAAGCATAAACACAACAAGCATAAAGCAGACCATTTGCAGGTAAAAGAGCCAGCGCCGGCAGCCATTCCTCCGGTTGCCGCATCTGAAGAGGGCGATCGATCGGAAAAGTCCAAGCCAGAGAAATCCAAGCATCTATCGGATAAAGTCTACGAGGCAGAGCTAGCGAAGCTGCAAATCGAGCTGGTGAAGATGCAGTATTGGATCAAAGCCGTAGGCTATCGCGTCATTCTGATTTTTGAAGGGCGAGATGCTGCCGGAAAAGGCGGCGTAATTCAGCGAATTACGGAACCGTTGAATCCGCGTGGCTGTCGGGTCGTAGCGCTCAGTACGCCCTCCGATCGCGAGAAAACCGAATGGTATTTTCAGCGCTATGTGGCTCATTTGCCCGCCGCTGGAGAAATGGCATTGTTCGATCGCAGTTGGTATAACCGGGCTGGGGTGGAGCGGGTGATGGGCTTCTGCACCGAAGCGCAGTACCGCGAGTTTTTTGTCTCTTGCCCAGAGTTTGAACGGATGCTGGTGCGATCGGGGATTGTGCTGCTGAAGTATTGGTTTTCGGTGAGCGATGAAGAACAGGAGAAACGCTTCCACGATCGCGCCAAAGATCCCATCAAGCGCTGGAAGCTAAGTCCGATCGATTTGCAATCTCGCGATCGGTGGGTGGACTATTCCAAAGCCAAAGACGAAATGTTTGCTCATACCAACATTCCAGAAGCGCCCTGGTTCACGGTGATTGCAGATGATAAAAAGAGCGCTCGTCTCAACTGCATGACTCATATCCTGAGCAAAATTCCCCATGAGGATATGACTCCGCCGCCGATCGAGTTACCGCCTAGAGCACCCGCTGAAGACTACGAGCGTCCTCCGTTCAACGAACAGTTTTTTGTGCCACAGATCTATTAAGGTCTATTCAGCTAAAGCTGGGAAACCAAGTCGATTGCTTGTTAGATGGAGAGTAAGATTGCGTCAGTGTGGGGCGATGTGGAACGGCTTCGATCTGTTGCTCCAGGAATTCGCTGAAGTCTGCAAGGTTGTCGAGTCCGGTCACGTTCAAGAGGACTTCAGCCGCAAGCCAAACGGTAAATTCAATGATTAGATGTTTCCGATGGGCTGACATGGTTCTGTCCTCTTTAGCGACATAGATTTAGCAACATCTGCTAATTGATTCGCGACCTATTTATATATCGTTGCGACTTGACGCACTTATGCAGTTGGCTCTGGTGCAGTTGGCTCTGGCGGGCGTTAGAATGCTTGACGTTTAGCTATCCTGACGTTTAGCTATACTTCTGGTTTCCTCTGGCTATGCATCTAAACCTGATGCTCCCAGTTCTCTAGCGTCTCTCTGAAGCTCTGCTGGGGAGTAGCTAAGCGGCAGATGAGAATTGGGTGGAATGACCCTTGCAGAAGATGCGAGGGTTGACACCAGGGTTAATTGGTTTTGTGAATCAAGCGATCGACGCTGTAGCTTCTGATATTCCAGGCAGAGCAGAAAAATTTCGCCTCAGATCAACAGTCTGAGGCGAAATTTTGGATTAAAAATCAGTTGTATTGTCCTCTAGGAAAGGCGACTCAGCACATAGTCAACCAGTTCAATTAATGCCTGACGAGACTGCGAGGGCGATAGGTCAGAAAGATTTTGCACTGCGAGTTGGGCATGATGAGCCGCTAGTTCACGAGCGCGATCGATCCCTTGGCTATCGGATACCAACGCCAAAGCCTGCTCTAAATCATCCTCTTGGGCAAATTCTCGTTCAATCAGTGCCTCTAGATAGGGCTTTTCCTCAAGGGCATACAGCACAGGCGCAGTCAGGTTGCCGCTTCTGAGATCTGAGCCAGCAGGTTTGCCCAGCGAATCGCTAGAACCAGTGAAGTCTAGAATGTCATCGACGATCTGAAAGGCTAGCCCCACATGGCGACCATAGTTATAAAGCCGTTTGATCGCTTCACTGGAGACTCCGCTGAGAACTCCTGCGGCTTTAGAGCTGTTGGCAATCAGCGATGCCGTTTTGTAATAACTTTTCTCTAAATACGCTTCGATCGTCAAGCTAGTGTCAAAGCGATTCAAGCCCTGCTGAATTTCGCCCTCCGCCAAATTCATGATTACTTCAGACAGCAGCTTAACGACGGTCAAATTATCCAGGTTCGCCAAATACCAGGAAGATTGAGCAAACAGAAAGTCGCCTGCCAGCACCGCCACCCGATTGCCAAAACTGCTGTGGACTGTAGGGACACCACGCCGCAGATCTGAGTCATCGATCACATCATCATGCACCAGACTGGCAGTGTGAATCATCTCGGTGATTTCAGCTAGCCGCCGATGCTGGGGCGTGATGTCTTGCTCAGGCATCGTTGCTCTAGAGATCAGGAGAACGATCGCTGGTCGCAGGCGTTTTCCTCCTGCCCCAAACAGGTGTTCTGCCGCAGCGTAAAGAATAGGATGGCGAGCACCTACCAACTGCTTCAGGTTGTCCGTGAGGAGACGCAGATCTGCTTCAACCGGAGAAAAAAGGGAAATCGCTGAGGTCATGGATAGACTGACTCTTGCGGTAGTTTACGAAATTTTACATAATCTTACACTTATTCTAAGCTACTGCTCCGAAATCTGCGGCAAAAGCAGCCAAAAAATCGCGAAATCTGTCTCCTTCTATACTTAGTTTTATGCCTCTGGAAGGATTTATTTTCAAGGCTTTCAACGCTCATAAAGTCTTTTCAAAAAATCGTCTCACAACCTCTCAGATCACGAAAAGTCTGTGCTAATCTTATAGATAAGGATTTCAAAATTTCATAGATTCAGCGCAAGCTGAGGTTAAGTCTTTCGGAGTACCGATGCGACAGTTGACCTGCTGAATCTGCGTTTTTCTAAGCGCAACCGATTTAGCAAGTAATTAGCTGGGCAAGTTTTTGTTGAAGCCGATCGGCAACGTTGATTAACGGAGTTAGTTAACAGAGCTAGCTGGCTATTGACAGAATGGTTATTGGGAAGACCAGGGTTTTTTTAGCATTTGCTAATTCAGCAGCCTGTTCGTACCTTGCTCAGTGTCAGTGCTCTTGAAGAAATGCCTGAGTTAGCTCGCCAGATTGCAAATTGCAGTTTGGTCGCTTTCTGTATTCGTTTGCTGCCTAGTATTTGTGGGGCTTGCGGCATCCTTGCTTTGTTATATCTAACTCTTTATGTTGTGCCATGACCTACGATTCCATTCCCCTAATCATTCCGGTGCTGGCAACGGGATACGTGCTAGCGGTGTATGTGTTGCTTAGAATTGCTCAGCGATCGCAGGCTTAAGAAACTCAGGGCAGTCAATTGGCTGCTTTCTACCACAGAACTCGCTTGACTAAGAATTTACTTGACTAATAATTTAGATATAGCGAGAGTATAGCGAAAAAGGGGATGTTCCGATCGGAACATCCCCTTTTTTTACGATTCCTTTTTATGAATCCGATGGCGATCGCTTCTACTCGGCAAGTTCAAGCGCAGCGAGCTGACGTGAAACCTCGGCAATGTCTACAGGCTCCACTTGAGGCTTGCAGCCGAGCCACTGCACCGAGAGCTGAGCAAAGGTGTCTGGGCAGCCGCTGACATAAAACTGGGTGGGCAGCGCGATGCGAGTATTGCGTAAACCGAGCATCTCTAGTTCTTGAGTCGCTGCGGTGATCACATGCACTGCCGGATCAATCAACTGTACCGATCGCGGCAAAATCGACTTGAGCACCGGAGCCAAATGGGGATAGTGCGTACAGCCGTAGACGAGCGTATCAATTTCCCGTTCAATCAGCGGCGCAAGATAGTCTTGAGCAATTTGGCGCGTATAGGGTTCATGAATCCGGTTACTTTCAATCAGCGGCACAAATTCTGGACAGCCAACCTGCCAAACTTGCACAGTCGGATCGATCTCATTGATCGCCTGCCGATAGGCATTGCTGGTCGCAGTTGGCACAGTGGCAATCACACCAATCCGCTTGCCCTTCTGAACGGCGGCTCGCGCACCGGGCAAGATGACTCCCAAAATGGGGATGTCAAACTCCGATCGCACAATATCAAGCGCCAAAGCAGAGCTAGTGTTGCAAGCCATGATCACCATTTTGACCCCCTGCTGCTGCATCCAGAAAAGGATCTCCCGCACGTACTGAAGGATTTCAGAAGGCGATCGCATTCCATAGGGCAAACGAGCCGTATCGCCAAAATACAGCACCGATTCGTGAGGCAGTTGGCGGTAAAGCTCTCGTAGCACGGTTAATCCGCCAACGCCACTGTCAAACATGCCGATTCTGGCACGTTGGAGATCGCCTGCGGGAGAAGGCTTAGAAGGATAATTAGATTCAGCGTTGGCAGCGTTCATTGGTAGGGTGGCAGGCACTAAACGGGTGGCGGATACTAGACGGGCGGATACTGGGCGGGTAGCGGACATTAAAACATTTCTCTCAGCAACTCTTTAATGAGTGATGAGTCTAGCATAAAGCTACCAAATGGAAGCCTCGCCGCGAAAATTTACAGCGCAAGGGTTGCAAGGTTCTATTCGTAGCTACTCCGATTCTGAGGTTGATTCCAGATTATCCGCCGAGTCCGATCGCTGAAACACCAGCCGTAAGAGCGGCGGAGCTAGAAACGTGGTGAAGATCACCATGACAATAATGGCAGCTTCCAGCGACTCAGATAAACTGCCTGTTGCAGCTCCACCCCCCGCAAACACCAAACCAACCTCCCCGCGTAGAATCATGCCCACCCCGATCGCCAGTCGATTGATCTTGTCTTGCCCAAACACGACTGCACCCGTAACCAGTTTGCCCAGAATCGCAACGATCACTAGGAACGACGCAATGATCAATCCTTCCCGGTTGCCCGGAATCATTGGGTTCAGCACGCTGATGTCTGTCTTTGCGCCCACAACGACGAAGAAGATCGGCACAAACATATCGGCGATCGGGACGATTTGCTGCGCTAGCTCCTCTCGTTTGTCGGTTTCTGCCAGGATTAACCCTGCGGCAAACGCGCCCAGAATTGCTTCGAGCTGGATGGCGGCTCCAATATAAGACAGCAGAAAGGCAAAAATCAGCGAAGTGATCAGTAGTTGTCCACGGGTTTGCATCCGATCGACCAGCCCGATAAAAGCCGGACTCAACAACCGACCCAGCAGAATCGCCCCGATCAGAAACACGGTGGCGCTCACACTCAGGGAAATAATATTGTCAACTCGGATCTCGCCTGTTTTTGCCAAGCTTGCCACGACTGCCAACACAATGATGCCCA
>JBBSFA010000083.1:0-8080 GCA_038239185.1 Elainellales cyanobacterium
CTTGACGATGGCGAAGTGCGGTGTGCCGATCGAAAAACATCACCACGAAGTCGCAGGCGGCGGACAGTGCGAGCTGGGCATTCGCTTCTCTGACCTGGTTCATGCGGCAGATTTTGTGTTGACCTACAAGTATGTGGTCAAAAACGTGGCGCGCAAGCATGGCAAGACTGCCACCTTCATGCCAAAGCCGATTCACGACGACAACGGCACGGGAATGCACAGCCACATGTCCATCTGGAAAGATGGTCAACCGCTGTTTGCGGGTGACAAGTACGCCAATTTGAGCGAAATGGCTTTGTGGTTTATCGGCGGTCTGATCAAACATGCGCCGTCGATTCTGGCTTTCACCAACCCCACGGTCAACTCTTACAAGCGGCTAGTACCTGGATTTGAAGCGCCCGTCAACCTGGCATACTCTGCCGGAAACCGCTCTGCCTCGATCCGGATTCCGCTAACGGGTACAAACCCCAAAGCGAAGCGGTTGGAGTTCCGTTGTCCGGATGCCTCCAGCAACCCTTACCTGACCTTCTCTGCCATGCTCTGCGCGGGCTTAGACGGCATCAAGAACCAGATCGATCCGGGTGAGCCGCTGGACGTGGACATCTACGAGATGTCTCCAGAAGAGCTGGCAAAAGTGCCCAAGGCTCCGGCAAACTTGTCGGAAGCGCTGGACAACCTGGCGAAAGATCACGATTTCTTAACGGCTGGTGGAGTCTTCCCCGAAGATTTCATCACCAACTGGATTGCGTTGAAGATGGAAACAGAGGTAAAACCGCTGAGCAAGCTGCCTCACCCTTATGAGTTTGAACTCTACTACGACTGCTAATATCTGGCTGCTAGCAGCGTTAGCTTCCTCAAAACAGCCCCTTCTGCTAAGAAACAGAAGGGGCTGTTTTTTGGGTTTAATGAAGATTTCGCGCTAGAAAAACTTGCTGACTATACTGCTGAAACCAGGAAGGACAGGGCTAGTCAGTTGGTCTTGGCTATACAAAGTCGCTACAGGTCTCAAGACTTCATTCTCGCGCCGATACACCTCAACGACTTGCTCCTGCCAACTCACGATCCAGTATTCCAGCACCCCTCGGATTGAGTACAGCTTTAATTTGGCTTCCCGATCGCGCCTTTCATTCGCCTTCCCCGGAGAGAGCACTTCAACCACCAATTCTGGCGCAGCCGTAAGATGTCCAGCCTCATCCAGCAGCCGTTCCAACCGCTGATGGCTTGCCCAAACCACATCCGGAATCACATTGTCTGACTCCGAGAAAACAATACCAGGATTGATAGCGGCTTCGCCCAAGCCACTCTGATCAGACCAGAGCTTTAACAGAGTCCCAATATTGACACAAACCGCTTGATGCTTCCAATCAGGTGCTCTGGTCACAAATAAGTCTCCCTCAATAATCTCGTAGCGATTGGCGCGATCGCCCTCAAAGATCGCCAGATCGGCAGTCGTCCACCGGACAGAACTAGTTGCAGCAGAGTCCATCACTTTTTCCCTTCGCTGTTCAAAATCGATCGGGGCAGTTGTCTATTCTTCTAGGTTACGGTTAAAACTTAGAAAGCATTTTGGAGAAAGAGCTGATTGAGCGGAATCATGAGGTTGGGCAAAGCTAGGGGAGCAAATGCAGTATTTGCAGCTAGGACAGATTCCTGCTGGTAGCCGTCTGAAGTGGCTTCCCGAAAAACGTAGACCTGTCGGGTATTCACAGCCAAAATCCAGTAATCCGCAATTCCGGCTTTGGCATAGATTAAGGCTTTTTGCTGACGATCGCTCAGCAAAGTGGAATCTGCGACTTCGAGAATCAGTAAGATTTCAGCGGGCGTTGGATGCCGATCGCCGTACTCATGCGGATCAATCCGAACCACTGCAATATCGGGTTCAGGTTCTGACTTAGGTTTTAGCGTGATAGGCAACTGCATTCGCACATAGGCAACGGAGTCCAGCAATCGATCGAGATAGCGAAATGCACGTTGAGTGGTTGCTGCATGAAGAGGCAATTTAGCTTTCGTAAGAGACATAGCGCGTGAACTTTGCCTTGGCGTTGCGGTTGCTCAATCCATTTTCGCTTATAGGATAGCCAACAGTCCTTGCCAGCCAAAAAACGCCAGCAGTCCCACCCCGATCGTCAGCAGGAGATTTTGTCGCCAGAATCCAATCAGCACTGCGACGATCGCCCCCACCAGACGAGCATTGTTGTAGCTCAGATCGATCGAGTTGGACGAGGGCATCAGTACCGCAGGCACTACGATCGCGGTGAGCACCGCAGGCGGCACATAGCTCAACACCTGGACAAGCTGTGGCGAAAGCTTTAGCCGTCCGCTCAATGCCAAAATTGGATAGCGAATCGCCAACGTTACGATCGCCATACTGCCAATCAAAAGCGCCTCATTCATTCCCCTAACTTGCTCCAGCTATTTTCTCGCAGATATTTTTTCTAAGGCGACCCCTGCGGTAATTCCCGCGATCGCTGCCACCATCAAGCCCAATTGATTCGGCAATTCATGAGCGAGCAGCGAAACGAGTCCGGCGACAATCACCGCACCGTACATCGGCTGACTCTTTAGATAAGGAATCACCATTCCAATAAACGTCACTGACATGGCAAAATCCAATCCCCAATTTGCCGCATTTGGGATCAGCCGCCCGATCGTCAGTCCGATCAGGGTGCAGAGCAGCCAGTTGAAATACATCAGTGCCGCCGCACCCAAGTAATACCAATGCTTATAGGCAGAGCGATCGGACTGGTTATAGCGAACGATCGCGACTGCAAACACCTCGTCTGTCAGCCAAAAGCCGATCGGCAGTTTCCAAGCTTGCGGCAACTGTTGCACATAGGGAACCAAGCTGGCGGAATAGAGCAAATGACGCAAATTGACCACCAAAGTCGTCAGAATGATCAACGGCAGCGCGGTTCCAGCCGTGACTAAGCCGATCGCAATAAACTGCGAAGACCCCGCAAACACCAAGATCGACATTGCCAGCCCTGCCGCAAACGATAGACCGCTGCTTGCTGCCAACGTGCCATAGAGAATCCCAAACGGAACCGCTCCAACGACCAGCGGAAAAATTGCCTTTGCCCCTGCCCAAACCTCCGATCGCCGCGAAGCGATCGATTCCTGGCTATCCCGACTAGTCATCGTCTTCTGGACTCAAATCTGCTTTGAGTTTAGCCTGGATTATTCAAGCACAGAGACAAAGCCGAGTTGAACCGATCGCATTGCCGAACCACCCCATCGCCACTTTGCTAGAGTGAAAATATAAGCTTAATTAATTCTCACAACGTTGAATATGAATGCGATCGCTGTAACCCCTGAAAATCCACTTCTAATTGGTGAAGGTCTACCGCCGTTCCAGCAAATTCAGCCAGAGCACGTGATCCCTGGCATCACGCAGCTCTTAGCCGAACTGGAAGCAAAGCTGGCTTACCTGGAAGACAATGTTATCCCTACCTGGGAAGGACTCGTGAAGCCGCTAGAGCAAATCGAGGAGCGACTGTCTTGGAGTTGGGGGATTGTCGGACATTTGATGGGTGTTCAGAACAGCCCAGGGCTGCGGCAAGCCTATGAAGCGATGCAGCCAGAAGTCGTGAAATTCTGGAACCGGATGAGCCAAAGCCAGTCGATTTACAAAGGCTTCAAAGCGTTGCAAAGCGGCAGCGATTGGCATCAGCTAGAGCCAAGCCAGCAGCGCATCGTTCAGTCTGCCTTGCGGGATGCAGAGCTGTCAGGGGTTGGGCTAGAAGGCGAGGCAAAAGAACGGTTCAACCAAATTCAGCTCCAGCTCGCAGAACTTTCGACCCGCTTCTCCAACAACGTCCTGGATGCGACCAAAGCCTTTAGCCTCATCCTCACCCAGCCCGACGAAGTAGAAGGATTGCCGCCAAGTTGGAAAGCGCTTGCTGCCCAAGCTGCCCGCGCCTCTGGCTTTGAAGAAGCTACGCCAGAAGCGGGGCCTTGGAACCTGACGCTAGACTTTCCTAGCTATCTGCCTGTAATGCAGCATAGCCGTCGTCGGGAATTGCGCGAACAAGCTTATCGGGCATTTATCAGCCGTGCCTCGGATGAAGAGTTTGATAACAAGCCCGCGATCGAGCAAATTTTGCAGCTCCGGCAGGCAGAGGCAGAGCTGTTGGGCTATGCCAGCTACGCCGAGGCAAGTTTGACTGCGAAGATGGCTCCTAGCGTAGAAGCCGTTGAGCGGCTGCTAGAAGAGCTACGCAGCGCCAGCTATGATGCTGCCAAGCAGGAATTGGCGGAGCTGCGGGACTATGCTGCCTCTAAAGGCGAGACGGCTGAACTTCAGCATTGGGACATTACCTTTTGGTCTGAGCGGCTGCGCGAAGAAAAATTTGACTTCAACGCTGAGGAGCTACGCCCTTACTTTCCGCTTGACCAGGTGCTGACTGGACTGTTTGATTTGTCGAAGCGAATCTTCGGCGTGACGATTACCTCGGCAGATGGACAAGCCCCTATCTGGCATCCAGATGTGCGGTACTTCCGGGTCGCAGACGAAAATGGTAAGGCGATCGCTCACTTCTATCTCGATGCTTACAGCCGTCCTGCCGAAAAGCGGGGTGGAGCCTGGATGGATGATTGCGTCAGCCGCGCCAAGCTTTCCAAGCCAAGCGGTTCAGAGGTGCGGTTACCTGTGGCTTACCTGGTCTGTAACCAAACGCCGCCTGTAGACGACAAACCCAGCCTGATGACCTTCAACGAAGTGGAAACCCTGTTCCATGAGTTTGGTCACGGTCTGCACCATATGCTGACTCGCGTAGACTATGCCAAAGCTGCCGGAACCCGCAACGTAGAATGGGATGCAGTTGAACTGCCCAGTCAGTTTATGGAAAACTGGTGCTACGATCGCCCCACCCTGCTGAGCCTAGGTAAACATTACCAGACAGGCGAACTCTTACCAGAGCACTATTACCAGAAGCTGCTGGCGGCTCGGACTTTCATGAGCGGCAGTGTGATGCTGCGGCAGATTCACTTTAGCTGGGTCGATCTGGAACTGCACCATCGCTATCGTGCCGGACAAGGGGAAACGGCGACAGATGTGCGCCATCGGCTGGCTAAAACCACAACGGTGATGCCGCCACTGCCTGAAGATGATTTCCTCTGTGCCTTCGGTCACATCTTTGCTGGAGGCTATGCCGCTGGATATTACAGCTACAAGTGGGCAGAAGTCCTCAGCGCCGATGCGTTTGCCGCATTTGAAGAAGCTGGACTGGATGACCCGCAGGCGATCGCCCAAGTCGGACAGCGCTATCGCGAGACGGTGCTGGCTTTAGGCGGCAGCAAACACCCGATGGAAGTATTTAAATCTTTCCGAGGGCGTGAACCGAACACGACGGCACTGCTACGGCACAATGGGCTAGTGGCAGCCGCCTAAAACCCTGTCCCTTTTATGGGAGGCTTGGGCGACGAGCCTCCCATAAAGATCTGCACTGGGTTAACAGGATCATGAGTAACAAAGGGGCAATACAGGGACAACGGGCGATCGATTCTCTTGCCACCGTGACGATTTTGGGTGCAGGAGCCTGGGGTTCCGCATTGGCAATGCTGGCTTTGGGGGCAGGACATCAGGTACGGCTTTGGTCACGTCGCAGCGACCAAACGATTGAAGAGGCAGCGGCAGGTGCAGATGTCGTGGTTTCTGCGGTGTCTATGAAAGGTATCCCGGAAGTGGTCGATCGCCTAAAAACCTCTGCATCGCTGGCTGAAGGGCAAATTTTAGTCAGCGCCACCAAAGGACTCGATCCAGCGACCCGCTGTACGGCTGCCCAAATCTGGCAGGCAGCTTTCCCTACCCATCCGGTTGTCGTCTTATCGGGACCCAACTTATCTGAAGAAATTCGGCAGGGGCTGCCTACTGCCACGGTGGTCGCAAGCTATGATCAAGCCGCAGCGGAGCGGGTTCAAAAGGTGTTCGCCTCCGATCGCTTTCGCGTTTACACCAACGCCGATCCAGTGGGCACAGAGCTGGGCGGAACTTTGAAAAACGTGATTGCGATCGCCGCAGGCATCTGCGATGGGCTACATCTGGGCACTAATGCTAAATCTGCCCTGATCACCCGCGCCCTTGCCGAAGTGATTCGCATCGGCACTCATTTGGGTGCTCAGCCAGAAACCTTCTTCGGGTTGTCTGGATTAGGTGACATGCTGGCAACTTGCAGCAGCGCCCTGAGTCGAAATTACCGAGTCGGCTATGAACTCGCGCAGGGTAAGCCGCTGACGCAAATTCTAGAAGAGCTGCAAAGCACCGCTGAAGGAGTCAGCACCACCAACGTTTTAATTGATTTAGCAGAACGCGAACAAATCCCAGTCCCCGTGTCCTGGCAGGTTTACCAGGTTTTAAACAGCAAAACGACCCCTCAGAAAGCGCTAGAAGCGCTGATGGATCGCGATCTGAAGGGGGAAGCTTGCAATCTCTGAAGTCCCTGACTAAACCGCTTCTGGTGGGATCGCTTCTGGTGCTGGAGCAGTGGATTGACTGGTGGTGGGCAACTCCAGACAATAGCCCGCACCATAGACCGTTTTGATGTAGCGCGGATGACGCGGATCAGGCTCTAGCTTGGTTCGCAAGTGACGGACATGGACTCGAATCGTCTCAATGTCATCGTTGGGGTCATATCCCCACACTTCTTTCAAGATTTCGCTAGGCGAAACCGTCTGCCCATGCCGCTGCAATAGACAATGGAGCAGCTCAAACTCCAGATGAGTCAGTTTCACAGTTTGGTCAAACCAAATAGCCTCCAGGCGTTCTGGCACCAAAGTCAGCGAACCAAAATTCAGGATCTCAGTGTGCTTAGCAGCCTGGGGAATGCGATCGGTTCGTCGCAGCAGTGCCCTTACCCTCGCCAGCATCTCTTCGATTTCAAAGGGCTTGGTCATGTAGTCATCAGCACCAGAGTTAAAGCCTTCGACCTTATCAGAAGTCTGACCCAGGGCAGTGAGCATTAAGACTGGGATGTCCGCTGTGCGCTCATCTCGTCGCAGCCGTTGGCAGACGGTAAACCCATCTACTTTGGGCAACATCAAGTCGAGCATGACTAAATCGGGCAAAAGCTGAAGCGCTAAAGCCTGACCTTTGATGCCGTCTGGGGCTTGACTGACATCATAACCAGCCATCTCTAAATTGACGGCGACTAGCTCCGAAATTGCGGGATCATCGTCGATGACAAGGATACGGGGCATCACTAAATTTAATTAAATAAACAGTTATCGACTGGAGCAGATCATGAAAAACCAGTTGAGAGTTGAGAGCTGAAAAGATTCCTGTACAAATTATAAGCAGGGATTCTAAACTCTTTCTAAAGAAACAAGACCTATGAATTTGTGTATAAATCTTAATCTATCTTAAACTAGCGCTGCTGCATCGAGATCTGATTTTTTTGATCGATGCCTGTCAATTTTCTCTCCAAACCAAATTTATCCCTGAAATCGGCAGTATCAAAGCGCACGCGTTCTGGAAGCTCCCTTCTTCGGTAAAATAAAGGACTTCCCTAAAATTAAATCCTGAAGGCTATGGTATTGGTTTCTAGCTGCATCGAAGCATTGCGCGATCGCGGTCAATGCGCCTTGATCCCGTTTATTACCGCAGGTGATCCCGATCTGGCAACCACCGCCAAAGCGCTAGAGCTGCTCGATCGCAGCGGAGCAGACTTGATCGAGCTAGGGGTACCTTACTCCGATCCGCTTGCCGACGGTCCTGTGATTCAAGCTGCCGCCACAAGGGCTTTGCAGCGAGGCACTCGCCTAGAAGATGTGCTAGCGATGCTGGGAACCGTTAGCCCCAAGCTCAAATCACCGATTATTTTGTTCATGTACTATAATCCCATCCTGAACTGCGGGGTGGATACCTTCATGCAGGCGATCGCTACAGCGGGCGCAAGCGGTTTGGTAGTGCCGGATCTGCCGCTAGAAGAAGTTGAGAGCGTCTCGCAAGCTGCCAGCAAAGCTGGAATTGAGGTAATTCTACTGGTGGCTCCCACCTCGCCCAAAGCCCGAATTGAGGCGATCGCGGCAGAGCTCGATACTACATTTCACGTCTCCGGCGTTAGACTATTGATATCTTGGCAAA
>JBBSFA010000084.1:0-8044 GCA_038239185.1 Elainellales cyanobacterium
GGCATCGATTAGCTCAACAGATCGCTCAGAAGTTGGGGCGATCGCGCTTTTCGAGAGGCGATAGCCGACTTCGCTGGGCGTGCCTAGCTGCTCTAGTGTTTTACCGTCGGCAACATCGCTGATAATGACGCTGACATTTTCGGTTTCTTCTACAATGTCGTGCAGCACCAGATCGGCATCTGCCACTTTCACAGGCAGCCAACCGTTGGGATAAAGAAATTCGTAGCCTTTATAGCTATTCACGTAGCTCTTGAGTCCGGCTGCGGTGGAAACACAGCTCTGCAAGGTCAGACTCAGCACAATCAGGCACACTACTACCAGTCGCTTCAGCATCTAAAGATATCCTCAAAACCCGCTCTATAGCATCTTACAGGTTCACGAGGCGATGCGATCGCTAGCGATCGGAGAAGCCGTTTATTTGGTAAACTTCTACCGGGTCATGCTAGTTTTGAAGTTTTCCACAGGGTTTTCCCGAACTATCAACATTTCCGGTCTACCTGTGGAAAACTTCTCCAAAGTCTGTGGAAAACTCAAGTCATTTGTGGAAAACTTTGCTTTTAACGATTCATCTGCCGTTTCAAGTTTTCCAGCTCTTCGTCAGTTTCCCACTGGCGAAATTGCTTTTCTAGCGGGTCAGCCGTGCCCGTTGCGCCAAAGCTAGTATAGCCCCGATTCCATCCGGTGGTTTGCCACTGTTGCTCGGATTGGGAAGCCGATTGAGCCGCACGGGCCGATTTAACCTGCGCTTCGGCTTCAGCAACTTTGACTTTAATTTCTTGCTTGCGGATCTGGATCTGCTGTTGC
The DNA here is from genome assembly GCA_038239185.1 of Elainellales cyanobacterium. Lineage (GTDB taxonomy): Bacteria > Cyanobacteriota > Cyanobacteriia > Elainellales > Elainellaceae > FACHB-886. The sequence continues at coordinate 805 of JBBSFA010000084.1, forward strand.
AGTTCGATCGCCTGTTTAATCCGCTCTTTTATCATGTCCATCTGTCCCCAAAGCTGGTTGCCTTGGCGCAGCAGGGCGGCTTCTCGTTCTTCGGCAGGTTTAGCGAGATCGAGACGCTGGGCAGCTTTGGCTTTTTCAATCCGCACATGCCAGCGCTGCACTTCTTGGGCTGTTTCCAGGACTTCAGCTTGCAGCCTTTTCTCTTTCAGTCGCAGATCGGCAAGCAGGCGAATGGTTTCTGCTTCTTGCTCCCGCAGCTTTTCTTCGAGGGCTTGCAGTTCCAGATGAGGATTATTCCGCATGAACTCATCCATCCGGGCTTCTAGAAAACTGCTGAAATCTTCAAATACGCCCATCGTGGCGGCTCCCGATTCGACTGGTTCTCTTTATCCTAGCAACATTAATCGCAGCAGCTAGCGATCGAACCAGCCCTTGACCCTTTTGCCGATCGCCTCCAACGGCGCAGAGGTGGGTTCGGGCAGCGGAGTGCGTTGGGCGATCGCCTCTTGGCATTTGTCGAGCCGAAACTGGCAGTTCTGCCGAAATTTAGCAGACGAGCTGGAGGCGATCGCGAGTGCCTGCTGGTAAGCGGCGATCGCGGCTGCAAAGTTAGCTAGCTTCTCTTGATAGAAGCCTCGGTGAAAGTAAATTTTCGGCTGTTCATCTTCGCAAGTGCGGGAAATGGCGCGATCGGCTTGGTCAATGAACGCCAGCGCCGCCAGATAGTCGCTGTTTGAGTCACAGCATTCGGCTTGTCCGATGAAGCTGCGGACGACCTGATTTGCTGAAGCACCCCGGAGCTGGGTGATCTGCGTATAAACAGCTTGGGCTTCCTGCCACAGTTCAGCTTTCTTGAACTGGTGGGCGATCGGCAGCAGATGATCGCTATCCTCCGAGGTTTGGCAGAGATGAAAAAACTGTTGACCGTAGTGGCGCAGTGTCTCCAGCTTGTTCTCTGCCTTCAGCGTCACCAGCAAATAACGCAGAGCACCCAGCCGGATGCGGGGATCGATCGCCTCATCTTCTACAAGCTGCTGGAACAGCGATTCTGCTTCTGCAAAAGCGGCTTGGCGGTGGTGATCGCAGGCAGTCAAATAGCGTTGCAGCGGGTCGGGTAGCCAGCGATCGCTATAGGCTTGCGTAAACGCGGCGGATTTACGCAGGAAGAAGGCAACGCTATTGATCACGATGTCTTTGCTGTAGACCGGAATCGCGGCTTCGGGCTTTTGTTTGGAGCGGGGCTGATTTTCTGGCGCGTCCGCGATCGTCAGATCCAGCGGATCAACTAGCTCAAAGCCAGTGACCAAGGGCTGCTCAGCGGTAAACCACTGCTGAATCCAGTAGCGATCGGTAAACAGCATATTGGGTTCGTAGCTGTGCTGATCGCCTGGATTGTATTCTGTGGTAAGTGCCGCAATACCGTTGGGCTTGAGCACTCGATGGATTTCCTGGTAAACCTTGTGCAAGTCGCGAAAGCTGTTGACATGCTCGATCGAGCAGCAGCTCCACACAAAATCAAAGCTCTCATCGGGAAACTCGATCTGCGTCATGTCCATATGCTGGACAGCGAGGCGATCGGGCTGATAGGGAAACAGATTTTTTTGATAGACCTCTGCGGTTGGCAAGGCTGCCGTTTCCCAACTTTGAGAGTTGTAGAGGTCGGTGGCAACGACGCTTTCACAAACGTTGGTAAAGGCATAAATCAAGGATTCTGTCCCCACGCCTAGCCCCAGTGCGCGCGTTTTGCCGTTGAGGAATCCTAATGCCTGCAAACCGTTGTAAACCTGGATGTATTCCCAAGTTTTCCGGTGTCTGTAGGGTTCGTGGAGCAGCGCTTGGGTAGTGGGAAAGTTAGGCTGTTGCCAGTCCGTGATATCTGCGAGTTTGCAAAATTTCATTGCGTTGAAACGGGCATGACGAAGGGGACATCAATCAATCTCCAACAGAATACCTGAAAAGCGATTATTGCTGCCGCAACTCTATACCATAGAGGAAAGACCCAAAAAAAGATCCTAAATTTGTCCTTCGATCGCCCTCACGGTGTAAAAACTCATGGATTTGGTAGCGCTTCAGAGCTGGTTAGACAATGTTGCCTTTGCCGTTCTGTTTATCACGATGTTGGTGTATTGGGGCGGTGCGGCGTTTTCCAAGCTGCCCTATTTGTCGATGCTGGGAAGTACAGGAATGGCGATCGCCAATCTCTGCATTGCGGCATTGCTGGGGGCGCGTTGGATTGAGGCGGGCTATTTTCCGCTGAGCAATCTTTATGAGTCGCTGTTTTTCATTGCCTGGGGGATTACGGCAGTGCATTTCCTGGCGGAAAACATGAGCCGCAGTCCGCTGGTTGGCGTGGCGACTTCCCCGGTGGCTTTGGCAATTACGGCTTTTGCGACTTTGACTTTGCCTGCCCAGATGCAGACGGCTGAGCCACTCGTGCCTGCGCTCAAGTCGAATTGGCTGATGATGCATGTCAGCGTCATGCTGATTAGCTATGCGGCCTTGATGGTGGGGGCACTGCTGGCGATCGCCTTCTTAGTGGTGACGCGCGGTCAGGCGATCGAGCTAAAGGGCAGCTCTATCGGCACAGGAGCCTACCGCGACGCGAAGTATCGACTCCGCAAAAACGGGGAGGCGATCGAGGTGCCAATGGCGATGGCGACGGGTGAGGGCAGCATGGCTGGAACTGCGGTGTTTGCGCCTCCGGCAGCGATGGCGCTGTCTCCTCAACGACTGACACTAGCCGACACGCTCGACAACGTGAGCTACCGGATGATTGGCTTGGGCTTTCCGCTGCTGACGATCGGCATTATTGCCGGAGCGGTTTGGGCAAATGAGGCTTGGGGATCTTACTGGAGTTGGGACCCCAAAGAAACTTGGGCGTTAATTACCTGGCTGGTCTTTGCGGCTTATCTTCATGCCCGGATTACTCGTGGCTGGCAAGGTCGTCGTCCGGCTATTCTGGCGGCATCGGGGTTTTTCGTCGTCTGGATTTGCTATTTAGGAGTCAATTTGCTGGGTAAGGGATTGCACAGCTACGGCTGGTTCTTCTAGGGCTGCTAGCTGAACCAAGACGGCTCGCTGAACTGAGGTGACAGCCCTCTCTCTCGCAAGTTCCTCCGATCGCTACAATGAAACACGAACCTGAGAGAAATCCTATGCAAAGAGATTTTGAGTTGCTCAATGACGACGAAGTGCTGTACGTGCGATCGGGTCGTGTGCTGATTGCGAACTCCACCTTCAAAGTCAGCGAGTTTATTGATGCGCTGGCACAGGCAGCTCTAGACCAGGAAGAGGAATGGACTGAGGAGCAGGAAGGGTGGTTTACGGAGCGAGGTCAGCGCTGCGAGGTGTTGCGCTTTGGGCGGCAGGGCTGGCAGCGAGGACGGGTGCGGCTGCGGCTGGAGTTTTGTCCGGCAGAGGAGCGACCGAAGCTGCTTCAGGAGAGTTTGCCGCGCCGCGAGGGGAATCCGCCGCGAGACGAGACTTATCGTCGATCTAGCCGGGATGAAACCTATCGACCTGATAATTATCCGCCGAATAACTATCCAGAATATCTGCGCGATCGCTATGATCCGCGCGGCAATCGCGAGACTTTGTATCCCAATGTCTTGCCTGAAGACGAAGATTTTTAGGGTTAGTCGGCGTGGTCAGCTCAGATTGGACACCCCTCCATGCTCGACTGCACCGTACTTTGCGGGAGCGGCATTTACTAGCGTCGGGGCGATCGCTGTTGGTCGCCGTTTCAGGCGGGCAAGATTCGCTCTGTTTACTGCGGCTGCTGTTGGATTTGCAGCCCAAATGGGGCTGGCAGTTGGCGATCGCTCACTGCAATCACCGTTGGCGATCTGATGCAGATGCCAATGCAGCGCATGTCGAGCAGTTGGCTCAAACCTGGCAGGTTGCCTATTACAGCGCCACTGCCGCTGACTCTCTATCTAGCGAAGCTGCTGCCCGCAACTGGCGCTATCAAGCTTTGGCGCAAATTGCAGAGGCGCAGGGATGTTCAACGATCGTCACAGGTCATACGCTGAGCGATCGGGCTGAAACCGTGCTCTACAATCTGATTCGAGGCAGCGGCACGGATGGATTGCAGGCTCTTACCTGGCAGCGATCGCTCACGCCTAAGCTTGACCTAGTTCGTCCGCTGCTGAATGTGACCCGCTCTGAAACGGGCGAGTTTTGTCAGTCTTTAGCGCTGCCAGTTTGGGAAGACAGCACCAATCAAGACTGGCGCTATGCCCGTAATCGCATCCGGCAGCAGCTCATTCCCGATCTGCAAGCTCACTTTAATCCCCAGGTTGAAACGGCTCTGGCGCAAACCGCAGAGCTGCTGCGGGCAGATGTGGCTTACCTAGAGCAGCAGACAGATCTGCTGTGGGCGGCGGCGATCGATTCCACAGACTCAAGCTGGAAAATCAGGCGATCGGTGCTGCAATCCGCGCCGCTGGCTCTGCAACGTCGGGTCGTTCGGCGCTGGCTTCAGCAGATTTTACCGACGGCTCCCAGCGTTGAGCAGATTGAAAAGTTAGTCGGCTTAATTGCTGCTCCGAATCGGACGCAAACCGATCCTTTGCCGGGAGGCGCGATCGCCCAAGTCGAAGCCGACTGGATTTGGATCAGGGATTAGACTATTTGCGTTCCAAGAAGGTCTGCACCTTGCCGTCCTGCCCTAGCACCAGCCGGATTTGGGGATTGCCGCCATTGGCGATCGGGGAGACAAATGGCTCGTTCATCAGCGGCATGTTGGTGCGATCGATGAAGGTTTCAGCCGCTACGCCCAGCGGCACAATCCGCTGAATTGAGCCATTTGCATTGAGCACAAGGCTATATTCCAAAGTTTGACTTAGCTCCTGGGGCGGCTGCCATTTCTGCTGAAAATAGCTGCGAACTTCTGCCACCTGGGGAATTGTGTCAAAAGCGGTGCTGTTGGTGGCGATCGAACTACCCGCAGCACCAGGATCTGGACGCAGGGTTTGTGGCTGCTGGGTACGCGATAATGCCGCGATGTCTGGATTGCCTTCAGGGATGCCAGCAGCAGCTCTATCAGCGGCAGACGGTGCAGAGAATACGCCTGATGCCGCTGGGTTGCCTGGGGCTAGGGTTGGCTGCGGCAGCACTGCCACTTGACCCGCCGAATTTTCGCTTGACTGCGGTGGGGCGATCGCTGTAGGAGCCGTTTGCGGGACTGGCACAGTTTGAGTCGGGGCGGGAGCTGTGGATTTTGCGGCTCCCACGGGCGGCGGCGGCGGCAAGGGCTGAAGCGTCATTGCCGAAGGTAAAGGTTCCAATCCTGGCGGCGAGGGCAATCGCACCGAAGACTTTCCTGCCTGATCTGCACCCAACGTCGGACTCTCGCTGGTCGGCGCAGATGCCACTTGTACATTAGGATTTGAGACATCGGTGACAAACTTTGTCAGTGCGGTTGTGGCTCCGATCGCCAGCAGCAGCGCTGCCGCCACGCTGCCCCAACGCGAGGGCGACTTGATCCAAGCCGGACGACCCAGCGCAGGTAAAGTCAAAGCCTCGGCGTGGTACTCATCCAGCACGTTGGCTAAATCAAAGAGCTGTAGTGCGCTCAGCGGCACGATCGCCCCGGATTGTTCGGTGGCTAGCGTGCCTAAATGCAGGTCGTGGCTGACAAGCCCTCGCGATTGCAGCCGAATTCCGGTTTTTGCTGCCAGACTTTCGCCTACTGTCCCGCCTACTGTGATGCCGTCTGTTAGGCTTGCCTCGCTGATTGTGCCGTTTCCTAACGCGCTGGAGGCAGAAGACGCAGGATATAGCGCTGGCGGCTGGTTGAGCTGCGACTGCACATGAGTTGTGACTGCACCCCACAAAGCCTCTAGCTGAGTTCGATCGCCCCGCAGCAGCACTTGCTTGTCTTCTGGCAGCTTGGGATCATCGAGGCTGAGCTGGAAGCGCAAGTTCTTTAGCACCGCACGATCTGTCCAGCGCGACAGCGCCGATCCGGTGGCTGCAATTTCCAAAGTGCAGGTCGGGGGAGTATAGCGTCGGAGAACGGAAGTGGGCATGAGCAAAGTGAGGGATGAGGGACTGCAAATCAAAAAAGCCAGGGAGAATTTATCTAGGGAAAATCTATAAAATTGCCTACCGCGCCTCGCTGCCCGAAATCGATCGATCGAGCAATGCCATCCACAACCGCCGGGAACCGCTGGGCGCGCTGTAAAACAAGAGATCAATCAATAGCTTCAGCGCTAAGGGCGCAAGTTCGCTGGGCATTGTGCTGTCGCCATCTTCCATCCGCTCCTGGTAGGTGTTGCTAAACTTATCGAGGTAATCGCCCAGCAGGGCGGCTTGGTGCGGTGCGCGGTTTTGCTCGGTGAGCTGCTCCAGTAGCGCCACAGCACGGCGGATTAATTCCTGATGCTGTTTAGCCAGGTGGCAGGAGATCAAAACCAATCCCCGCGCCTCTTCGATATCCAGCCGTTTGCGTCCCTGCCCTTTGCGAAGCGGACTGGCTTGCCGCAACCGCCACAGCGAGACGCGATCGGCAATCACATCAGTTAGATTTAAGTCGGCTGCGGCTTGCAGCATTGCCTCTGAGCCAATCCCCGCCAGTGCCTCTAGTGCCAACAGCACGAGGTCGAGCTGCGACTTGATATTGTCGAGCTGCGTGGGATTAGGCTGACTGCTGACTGTCAGTTCATCCCAGGCTGAGGTTGAGGTGGGCGGCTTGACGGAAGGAGGCATAAGTTCAGAATAGACAATTTCAGAATAGACAATGTGGAGCAATTCGGCGGTTCAGTTACAGGACTTGAAACAACCGATCGCATCCGGCTGATCAAGTTTTAAGGATGTGCTTATACTCTACAATTTTGTGGCTGCTAGCGATATTGCCCAAATTCTATCGGGAGAAACTCCCTTTCACACTTTACATTTCCTTATGCCCCAGCCCCGCAAACAATTTGGTCAACATTGGCTCAAAAGCGAAGCAACGCTAGCGCAAATCGTGAATGCCGCCGCGTTGCAACCCAGCGATCGCCTCTTGGAAATTGGTCCCGGCACCGGAATTCTGACCCGTAAGCTGCTGCCGCATGTCCAGGCTGTCTTGGCGGTGGAGATCGATCGCGATCTGGTCAAACAGCTCGTGCAGCAGCTCGGCAAAACGGCTAACTTTTTGCTGCTAGAAGGCGATTTTCTCTCAATGGATCTAGCTGCCACCTTGACCGATTTTCCCAACTTTGCCCAGCCCAACAAAGTCGTTGCCAACATTCCCTAC
>JBBSFA010000085.1:0-8034 GCA_038239185.1 Elainellales cyanobacterium
CTTTGCCGATGTGGATACTTACCTGCGATCGCGAGACTTCACGCTATTTGATCTGACACATAGCGCCTGCATTCGATCGCGATCGCCCATCCATACGGGCGAGCATCCAGGACAACTGCTTTGGGGCGATGCCTATTACTTCTGCGATTTGCTGCAACCCGCCGAAATGCTACACCAAAAAACGCCAGCCCAGATCTTCAAGCTTGCCTGCGTAGCTGATGCCATGGACTTTGCGGATTACGCGCTAGAGATTTTAGAATATCTGACTTTAAACCACAGCGACAACCCAGACTACAACTTTGCGGATATCATTTTGGATAGCCTCAAGCAATTTCCGCAAATCGCAGATAACCTACAAGAGTTTCCAATTTTCCACAGCCTGCGGCAATATATCAAGAATGCTCAGACCTATGACTAAGCATGTTCTAATTTACACCGATGAACCTGGACTTGGTGGAATCGCGCAGTACAATCACGCAATTCTGCTAGGGTTACAGCAGCGCGGCTACCGGGTAACTTTGGCGCAATCCAAGGCAGAGAACCCGTTGATTCAGCAGCAGCGATCGCAGGGAATTCCACACGAATGGCTCTCAGTTGACACAGTGCAGCAGTTTAGCCAAACGCTGACCGACGCAGAAGAAGCGATCGCCATTTTCCGTCGGACTCAGCCGGACTTGATTCTGTTTAGCGATGGCTGTCCAGTCTCGAATTTTGCCGCCAAACAAGCCGCTTTGCAGTTGGGCATTCCCTACGCGATCGGGATTGGCTTCGTTGATCCAGACTTAGCAGAAACCTTTGCAGACTGGATTCCCCCACTGGCGCAGATATATACTCAAGCTAAAGCCGTGATTGCCGTTTCCCAGGAAAATTTGCAGCTACTGCGCCAGTATTTTCATCTGCCTGCGAACTACGGCGAAGTGATCCATAACGGTCGTCCTGACTCCTATTTTGCGCCGCCCGATTTGACAGTGCGCGATCGCCTGCGTCAGTCGGTTGGCATTCCCGCCGAGGCGATCGTCTGTTTCACCGCCGCTCGATTGGAAGGTATTAAGGGCTATCAGTTTCAGCTTGATGCGATCGCTCAACTGCGCCACACGACGATTGGGCAAAAGCTGTATTTTGTTTGGGCAGGAGAGGGCAGTTTGCGATCGGAGCTAGAAACGGCGATCGAGGAGCTGGACACAACTCAGGTCAAACTTTTGGGGCAGCGCTGGGATGTTGCCAACTGGCTAGATGCTGCCGATATTTTTGTGCTGCCGACCTTCCGGGAAGGAATGCCGATCGCCATCATGGAAGCAATGGCGAAAGGATTGCCCGTTGTGGCGACGGCGGTGAGCGGCATTCCTGAAGAATTGGGCGAAACCGGAAAATTACTACCCGATCCAAATCTTGATCCGCAAGCAACGCTGCAAGCGCTGATTCAAACGCTCCAGGACTGGACAACACAGCCCGACTTGCGGCTGGCGATCGGAGCGGCAGAAAAACAGCGAGCGCGGGTCATGTTTCGCGAGGCACGCATGGTGGAAGAGACGGCAAGGGTGATCGCCCGATCGCTCCTGCCTGCGGGCGATTACGTCTCTCCTGGCTTGGCGATCGTGCAGCCCGACGCAGCGTTTCCCCACAAGGTGATTGGCGATCCTAACGGCTCTCCCTGGCAATATCTGCGGCGAGAGATTCCGCACAACTGGTACATCGATGCTCGACAGCCGATCGTCGGCTTTCTCAGCCGCGATGAAGCGCATATTCTCTATAATACTGCCCTTCAGTTTCAAGGCAAGCCCGCTCTGGAAATTGGCTGCTGGCTAGGCTGGTCAGCCTGTCACTTGGCATTGGCAGACGTGAAGCTCGATGTGATCGATCCGCTGCTGGAATCACCCGCTTTTTACGGCTCAGTCGATGAGTCGCTCAGCGCTGCCGGAGTGCGATCGCGAGTCAATTTAGTCCCAGGCTACAGCCCACAGCAGGTCGAAGAATTGGCAGCGGCTGACTCGCGCCAGTGGTCGCTGATCTTCATCGACGGCGATCATGATGCGCCTGCGCCGCTCCAAGATGCGATCGCCTGTGAGCCATTTGCAGCCGAAGATGCCATCATTCTGTTCCACGATTTGGCTTCGCCAGACGTAGCGGCCGGATTGGACTATCTGCAACAGCGCGGCTGGAACACGCTGGTCTATCAAACCATGCAAATCATGGGAGTGGCATGGCGCGGCAACGTTCAGCCGATCGCCCATCGCCCTGATCCAGCGATCGATTGGCAGTTACCAGAGCATTTGCGACACTATCCAGTCAGCGGGCTAGCGAAGCTCGAAACTGACCCAATGCTGCGGCTACTAGCTGAAGTCGAAGCATTGCCGCTGTCCAAGCCGATCGACTTTATGGACTATCTAGAAAGCGATCGCCAGAAAATTGCACAGCTACATCAGCAGGGAATCCGCGCATACATCAAAGCAGATACAAAAACCGCTCAAAGCTTGTACGAACAGGTGATTGCGCTGCATCCTCAGTCAGCGATCGCCCAAACAAAGCTGAGTGATCTCGCTTGGCAGCAGCAAAATCTGCGACGCAGCTTATGCCATCACGCCCTTGCAAATGCAGATCCACAAGAAAATAATCAGCAGAATTCTGAGTTTCGATCGCTGCTAGCAAGCGTTCGTCCTTATACGTTACTAAGCGATGAACGATTGCTTTCACTCTATGCTCTAGCTAGACAAATCTGTTTAGATAACATTCCGGGTAGTTTTGTAGAGTGCGGTACTTGTCGCGGTGGAGCAGCCGCGTTACTGGCGGCAGTAGTACAAAGATATAGCCTTTGTCCTCGCAAAGTCTATGCTTGCGACACGTTTGAGGGAATGCCGGAACCGACAGAACACGATCGCCATGATGGAATTCCGGCAAATCTGACTGGCTTCGGAGTCGGAACGCTAAAGGCTCCAGCGGCAGAGTACTTAAACGTAGTCTGTCAGGCATTGGGCGTAAGTGACATCGTTATACCGATCGCGGGACTATTCACAGACACACTGCCGCAACATCGCGCCGAGATGGGTCAGATTGCCTTGCTGCACGCAGATGGCGATTGGTATGAATCAACCTGGGACATTTTCGCGAATTTGTTCGACCAAGTGGCAGAGAGCGGCTTTATCCAAATTGATGACTATGGGCATTGGGAAGGCTGTCGTCAAGCGGTGCATGAATTTGAGCGGAGTCAGAATGCCGCTTTTGCGCTGCGAACCATTGACTATACAGGCGTTTGGTTCCGCAAAACCGATCCCTCCAGTCCGGCGGCAAACCACTGGCGATCGCTCTGGTATCTGGCAGAAACAGCGGTTCAAACGGACGATTTAGCCCTCGCTGAACGGGCAGTTCGGGCAGTGCTGCGGCTGCTGCCGGGATTGGTGCAAGCCGAAGCCAAATTGATTCAGTTCGGCAAGGACTCTCAGATTTTGCCGCGTCAAATGCACCTGCCAGAATTCTTGCGCGATCGCCAAGCCCAAGCCGAACTGCAAAGCTGGCTGCGGCAAACGCTGCGTCTACGCGACACCAATTTGCTGCTCTGCCCTGACTGGGATCAGCCTGAAACAGAGCTATTTTCGGCTCTGGCGACAACGCTTCAGCAGTTGATGACTCGTGGCGATCGCCACTCCATCACGCTGCTGATCCATCCTGGCAAGCTTGATCCAGAAGAAGTGGATCTGGCAATCTCTAGCGTCGTGATGTATCTGCTGTCGGATGGAGAGTTGCAAGGCGACGATCTAGACCAGACTCTAGAAATTAGTGTGCTGCCTGAATTAGACGATTTACAATGGCAGGCGCTTCAGCCGCAGATTGCAGAAGAAATTTTCTTGCAATAGACATCATGAGATGCGATTTTGGCACAAGTCGCTTTCAGTGGGTTAAGGAATAGATAAGAAAAGCTGAAAATTTACCTCAGATGTCTTTTACATGACATTTTTATGACGAAATTTAGCCATTCCTCTTGTGTGTTTAGAACAGTCCCTCTGGAATGAGTTTGTTACGATCTAAAATTTTTTAGATTATTGGTGTGAGGATTTTGAACTACGTCGTCTAGATTTCTTTGGAAGTCTTTGTTGATTGCGCCTGTTCTGCTGAGCGCAGCTATGGTTGCTTCCTCCACGGCGATCGCCGCTGAAGCAAAGCCCAGCACTGATGTCGATGCGCTACTGAACGAAGTGGCTGCATCATCTAATTTGACAACCGATCTAGGCACGGTCGCTGTCAGCACCTCCAGCCCTAGCGTGGCGATCGCCGCCGCAGCATCCCCACAGCCTGCTGCTCCGGTTGCTATTACAACCGCTCCCAGCGTTCAACTGCCTGTACAAGCTGCTCAACCCGTACAAGTTGCCCAAACTGTAGCTCAACCAGCGGCTCCTGCTGCTAGCGATACTTCGGCTCAATCGCTCGATCAGTTGATGCAGTACAGCCACGAAGCCAGTGGCTCTTCTCAGGCTCAAGTTACCTCAATCTCTCAGCTCTCCGATGTTCAACCTACCGATTGGGCATTCCAGGCGCTTCAATCCTTGGTAGAGCGCTATGGCTGTATCGTGGGTTATCCCGACAGCACCTACAAAGGTAGCCGCGCCCTAACTCGCTACGAGTTTGCCGCTGGTTTGAATGCCTGCATGGATCGCATCAGTGAGCTGATTGCGTCCAGCACCGCAGACTTGGCAACGAAAGAAGATTTGGCAACCCTGCAACGCCTCCAAGAAGAATTTGCGGCTGAGCTAGCCACCCTGCGCGGTCGGGTAGATTCTTTGGAAGCCAGAACGGCTCAGCTAGAAGCGCACCAGTTTTCCACCACAACCAAGCTCAAAGGTGAAACAATCTTTATCGTTGGGGTTCCCATTGACACCGACTCTAATGCTTTCCCGGATGACCAAACGATCGCGGGCTACCGGGTTCGCCTTAACTTTGACACCAGCTTCACTGGCACTGACTTGTTGAGAGCACGTCTGCAAGCCCGCGACTTCGACAACTTCTTCGCGTTTGGCGGCAGCGACATCAGCACCACCGAGTGGAACATCAGCAGTGACGCGGCTGGCAGCGATGCGAAAAATGGTGTCACTCTAGATGACTTGTACTATCGCTTCTCGCTGGGTCATGCCCAAATCACGCTGGGTCTAAACTCCTTCTCTGATACTGATTTGCCTCGCAGCGTTATCAGTCCGTTTGAAAGTGGTGCTTCTGGCTCCTTGCTGAACTTCGGTGAGCCTCCTCAGTACAACTTCCTCAAAGGCGATGCTGGAATCGGAATCTCCTACCAGTTTGGTAGCCCAGACGCAACAAGACATCTTAGCCTTGACCTGGCTTATACTTCTGGTGAACCCGGCAACTCCTCTCCAGGTAGCGGTTTGTTCAATGGCAACTACAGCGCCTTGGCTCAGTTGACCTTCTTGAGCAAATCCTTGGATGCGGCTTTGACCTACGGCAACAGCTATCGCTCGAATAGCTTCTTCGGTCTCAATGGTCCTGGCGATCCAGAAGTAGCTAACGTCTATGGCGGTCAGGTCAACTTCAAGTTTGGATCGCTGCAAATCGGCGGTGGCGCGGCTTATGTGCCCATCCGCCGGCTCGGAGTTGGCGACTATACTGCTTGGAGCTTCCAGGGCACCATTGCTCTAAATGACTTTGGCGGTCAGGGCAACATGCTGGGGATTTTGGCAGGTATCACACCTTATGCATCGGGCGTTCCTACCGAGCTAACGGGTAAGATCAACCAGAGCAACGACTTCGTGGCTGAAGTGTTCTATCGCTTCAACGTCAACGACAACATCTCTGTCACCCCTAGCATCATCTACTTGAATGCTCCGGGCAACAATTCCGATAACGATTCGACGTTGGTGGGCGCAATCAGAACTTCCTTCAAGTTCTAGGTGTTTCATCCTTTGAGCTGCGCTTGCTGCGGCTCAAAGGATTCGATCGAATTTACAAACTTGGCGAAAGCCCAAGCGGTATGCCGCTTGGGCTTTTATTTTTATTCTATTCTATTGCGCTACCGTCACAGGAAAGCGCAGCTCAAAGGGCGAAAATGTGCCAGCCGCACTGGGTTGACCTTTCAGGATAATCTCATAGGCTCCTGCGCGCGGGAAGGTAATGTTGGCACTGGGAACGCCCGATCGCCCTTCGATCGAAACCGCATTGAGGACAGGCTGTTGGATAGGCGTAGCATCTGGACTATGAGGCATTGCGTAGACCGCCAGAGTGCAATTGCAGTCTGCGAGTGGAATCGGCAATCCGCCCCGACGATTCAGAGCAAACCAGGCAAGGGTAGCTTTACCGACTTGGGCAGTATCGTTCGGCTCGATGTGCATCGTACCGCCCACATCGCCAGAAACTTCAACTTCGTGGGCTTCGCTGCGGATCGGCAGTACACAGGGCGCGATCGCCATACAAAGCGACAGACCTAGCAGCCCATGCAGAATGCGCTTATTTAATTTGAGGTGGAACATAAAATTTCTCTAAGGATAAAAGTGACCAAAATCCGCGAGTGCGGAGTAACAAAACAAGCAAGGCGATCGCGCAAACCGCCACAGTCAACCCTTGATTGAGCCAACCCGGTTGCATCGCGCCCAGATAGTTAGCGCCAATCAGCACGGTATGCAGAACTGCCAGCAGCAGCGCAGGTACGGTCAGTAAATGAAGCCGCCGCCAACCCGCTCCTAGTAGCCGCTGGGCGCGATCGAAGCTGGTCAGAGCTGCCGGAGCCATCAGCACTAAAGCCATCCCTCAGGCGGCGATCGCGACTTGATGCTGCGGCAGCATGAAAAAGATCGCCTCCAGATTCCAGCCCCAGCTATGTTCTGCCATATGCAACGTATGCGCCACCGCCAGCACAAACGCCCCCACGCCCAAAGCGCGACGGTAGCGCAAGGGAACCGACCAGAAGCGACTGAGCGGACGAGCTGCCAGCGCCAGCAGTAGACAAATTAACGACCCATGTCCGGTGTAATCAGTCATCGTGTCGCCCGTGCGGCTGAGGGTGAGAATGCCGATAATTAGCGTGATCCAGCCGCCCATCCGGGACAACTGACTGCGGCGATCGGCACTCACCAGCGAGGCAGATAGCCCCACGCCCAGCATCATCGGCAACGTACCCAGTCCAAATGCCAGCATGGTGGCACTGCCGCGCCAGAGGTTAGCCGTTTCAGCCGCCTTGATCTGTGCAGCATAGAGAAACCCGCAGGGAATTAAGCCCCAGACTGTTCCCAGCAAAAACGGAGTCCAAGCCTGAGGGTTCAGCGAGAGTTTGACCATGCTGCTGCTAAGACGCTGGTGCAGCTTGCCTTGAATTAAGGGATGTAGGAGTGGCAGACGCGGCATCTGCGGATTGAGCTGCGCCAAACCAAACCAGATCAGCAGCAGTCCCGTCAGGACGGCAAGACCGCGCCGCAGCAGGCTACCTACACCTGCCATCTGTCCACCCGCCACCAGCACAGAACCGATCGCCCCAATGCTGGCACCCACCAAGACATAGCTGAGAATTCGTCCTAAATTCAACAGCAAATGAAATTGGAGCTGCGATCGCCATGCGGCAGACTTCACAACCTGAGCACTAGACTCGATCGGGGAAGGTTCGATCGGAGACGACAGCGAAAATGCAGCGGCGATCGGTCCACACATCCCAGCGCAATGTCCAAAGCTTCCTAAAAAGCCGAGGCTAGCAATCAACAGTAAATCCAGCATGAGATGACAAGTTAAAGAGTCAGGCGATCGGCTTGCCGTAGGGACTACCCTCACCGTAGCTTGAATTGGCTCGCCGTTGGGCATCAAACGGCACTAGCCGATCGCTATCTCTGCCGTTTGAATGTTCCGCTCTTGGAGTTTCTGCAAGAGATGCAGGGTTTGCTCATAGGCAAGCATTAGCCCCTGCTGGCAGAAGCATTCAGCAGCCTGACGCAAATCTTCGATCGCGGCTTGCTCTTGCCCCAATTCGCGCTGAATCAGTCCCCGGCTCAGGTAGGCTTGAGCATCGGCTGGATCAAGCTGTAACGCTTCCGAGAAATCCTGAAGCGCGGCAAC
>JBBSFA010000086.1:0-8014 GCA_038239185.1 Elainellales cyanobacterium
AAATGCGCGTAGCAAATCGAATCCACATAGAGCTTGCCCGCTTGCTCAAAGGCATTGGCATGGTGGAAGACGAAGCCTGCCTCAACAGGGATATGCCGCACGGGTTCATTCCCCTGTCGTGGCACAATAATGACCTGCGTCGGCTGGTTGGGCTGGATTTGCAAACATTGACCCGCACCTCGCATTCCCAGCAGGTAAGGCAGCGGGTTAAAGCTCATGGGAGCCTGGAAGAACACACAGTAGTTGGGCGTAATTGCAAAATCGTGAACGAAGGCAAAGCCTGGGACTGAGTGAGTCTGTTGCCGCAGCAGTTTCCCAGCAGGGTTGAATTCGTAGATTGTGATGCTAGTTGAGAGTCCGGGTTTGACGGCAAAGTTGACCAGACACCGATCGCCATTGTCGATCGCGCACTCTGGGTCAATTCGCGGATGCGCCGCAAATGCCGATCCGCTCTGCAACACGCCATCCAGGTGATCCAAGCCGATCGTGTCTAGCGTTTGGGGATCGAGCCGATGCGGTTCGGCGGCTTCCCAGAGTGCCAGCAGCTTATCTCCCCAGTAAAGAATATTGGTGTTGGCGATATTCTTGAGTTTCAGATCAAACGCATTTGCTAGCCAGCCTCCAGGCTTTTGTGTGCCAAACACGCCGCGATAGAGAATTTTCTGAGCTTTTTGCTCCTCAACGTAGCCTTGAGTCTGCACAAACCGATTGCGAAAATGGGCACGCCCGTTGGCAAAAGTGAAGGCACAGATCATGCCGTCGCCATCAAAAGGATGGTGAAACGGTTGTCCATTGACATCTAGCTGCCCCGGTCCGTTGCGGAACAGCGTGCCAGTCAGCTCTGCGGGAATTTCACCCTCGATCGCGGTTGAATCAATCCAGTATTCCTGTTCATTTGGCAGCGATCGATATCCCTTCTGCCACTCTGAGATGCTATAAGGAATCTGGTCGTCAAACTGGGTGTCCTGTGGAAGTTGAGTGCTTTGCATAGTTGCTAGATGCGATGAGTTTGAAGAATTGAAGGAGATAGGCGCTAGGATTCAGACGCTACATATTCAGCGCTGCGGTTTAGAGGCTATAGCTCGGCAGGCTATTGCCTTACTTCAATGACCAGTTCTTTTTCAACTGCGGTCACCAGTTCCGCCTCTGCGGCAGGATTAGAAGCCAGAGCCTCTGTTTCTGGCGTGACGGCTTTCACTTCACCTGCTTGTGTAGAGGGCAACCAGCCCAACAGCGGCAGCGGCAAAAGCGTACTCAAATTGGTGATCACCACCAGCAGCCAGAGGTTATTGAAGTTGCTTTCGTTGACTCCCAGCCAGTGCATCAAGCCAGCGCCTAGCTCGTAGGACAGGAAGCCAGCCAGGTTATAAATCGACATTAACAAGGCAAACAAAGTTGCTTCAACGCCCGGAGGGCAGAGTCGAGCAGCCAAAATCAGCACGGGCATGAAGGCAATCTGTCCCATCACCGTCAGCACCAGGCTATCGCCCAAGCTAAACCAGTGGTCATCAATGCCGATCGCCCGATTGGCATGTGTTACCAGCAGCAGCGTCGTCATCCCCAGCATTGCCGAAATCACCGTGCTCCAGCCAAACATGACCCGCATCGGCACGGTTTTGAGGAACCGCTGGAATACCCAGATGCCGAACAGTGCCGCCAGACTGCTGACCAGCCGCACCCGTCCCAAAAATTCGGGCTGAAAGCCTAGCTCATTGGTGGTGAAAAAGAAAAATGCCGAGTCTGCGGTAGGGGTTGCCTGCCAGAGGAAGAGAAAGGCTGTGGGCAGCCAGATCGACTTCTGGGAAATCGCCCCCTTGAGCTGCTGCACCTGCTCCCAAATGATCGCCCCGCGATCGCCCGATTCCACGCGCGATTCAGCAATCAGCCAGGCCACGATCGAAATAATCAGCGGAAAAATTGCCGTGGTTTCAAACACCATGCGGGTGCTGAAATGCTCCAGCAGATAGCCGCCTAGGTAAGCCGTGATTAAGCCACCGACTGCGGTTGCGCCCCAGGTCAGCGATTGCAGCGATCCGGCATCCTGCATATCTTCGGCTCTGGCACGTTCAACTACCAGCGAATCGACAATCACATCGCTCAGCGCTACGCCCAGAGATGCTAGCCCGATCGCCAAGGTTGCCGCCCAAGCCGTATGCACGACGGTCGCCATCGCCAACCAGCCCGCACAGCCCAAAAAGCCGGAGAGAATCAGATAGGGGCGACGACGATAGCCAAACAGCGGCAAGCCATCGGAAATAAAGCCGAACAGCGGTTTGACCATCCAGGGCAGCATGGCAATTCCGATCAATGCCGACACCTGCGCCGGACTCAGACCCAATTCGTCTTTGAGAAAGAAGCTAACGGCGAGCCGCGCTAGACCCACCACTCCCTGCACAAAGTAAATCAGCAGAATCGCAATTAGCTCAGGCGTTGGTTCGTTGCCAAAGAACAGCTTCTCTGTCAAAAGAGCCTTGAATTGCCGAGCGGTTGGAAGGGTTATCGTCATTCAGACCCGATCGTTAAGAAATGTCACGTTAGTAACCTATGATAACGCTCCAGGAGAGTCTGTCCAGAAATCCAGTTGAGATCGAGCGGCGCGATCGACTCGCGATCGACTAAAGCTGCTTAAAGTCTGCCTTGCCGATCGTGCTTGCTTGGACATTGTTGAGAATGGCGATCAGGTCATTGCCCACGCCAATCCAGGTATCTTTTCCTTTTTGCTCAATGCTCAAATTCTCAAACTTAATCTGCTCTAGCAGCCCAATCTGGTCTTTTTTGTCCTGAAAATCTTGGATGGTATCTGCTCCAGATGCCGTGCCGATCGCGAAGGTATCGCGCCCGTTGCCGCCAATGAGCCGATCGGCATCGCTATCTCCGTACAGCACATCTTCTCCATTGCCGCCCTCCAATCGATCGCGACCCACCCCCCCTCTGAGGATGTCATTGCCTTTGCCGCCGTAGAGACGATCGTTGCCAGTCCCGCCGACCAACTGATCGTTGCCAGCCCGACCATACAGTTGATCATTGCCGCCCAAACCGCTGATCTGATCAGCGCCCAGAGTGCCGTGTAATCGGTTGGAGCGATCGTTCCCTTCAATCCCGTCCGATACCACCGGCGCACTCGTGCTGTACTGCTGGGCAAAAATACCCTGATTATCGCCATCCTGATTGTCGCTGACCCAGCTCACTACAAAATCACCGACCCCACTGACCGCGATCGCTGGCTCCGTCTGGTCGTGCTTTTGCTCGGTGTTGACGCGAAACTCGTCGCTGCTAGCCATGCCACTGGGGCTGTAGTGCCGAGCATAAATGCCATAGCCATCATCATCCTGATTGCGACTTGCCCAGGCGATCGTCAAGTTGCCTTGCGAGTCTGCCCCTAGCGTGGGGCTGAGATGATCGCCTTTGGTCTGCTGATTGACGCGGAACTCATCGCCGCGTGGGTTGCCGTTGCCCGTGAAGCGTTTGAGGTAAATGCCGCTGCCGTTGCCATCCCGCCGATCGTCTTGCCAAGCGATCTCGAAGTTGCCCATCGGCTCGATCGCCACGGCGGGATTGGTTTGGTTGTGATCCACCTCCGAGCTAACCTGAAACTCTTGCCCGGTCGGGTTGCCGCTGCGATCGAATGTTTGAGCAAAAACGCCTTGCCCGTCGCCATCCTGTCCAGCGCTTTCCCAGGCGATTACAAATTCACCGCTAGCGTTTAGCCCGATCGCTGGATGGCTCTGGTCATTGTCTGTGGTGGTATTGACGCGAAACTCTTTGCCTAACTTGTTGCCTGTCGCATCATAGCGCTGAGCAAAAATGCCTTTGCCGCTCTGATCTTCGCCGACTGTATTGCGATCGGCTTTGCCCTGGCTTTCCCAAACCACGATGAAATTGCCGTTCCTATCCATCGCCACAGCAGGGGCGGCTTGGTCGCCGTCTGTGCTGGTATTGACGCGAAACTCGGCTCCAAGCGGTTGTTTTGTTGCATCAAAGCGCTGGGCAAACACCCCTTTACCGCTGCCGTCCTGGCGATCGCTCACCCAAGTCACGACAAAGTTGCCGTTCATATCCATCGCGATCGCGGGCGCAGTTTGATCATTGTCCTGCGTCGTATTGACCGGGAACTCAGCGCCGCTGGGCGCGCCTCCCGGTCGGTAAAGCCGTCCGGAGATGCCTGTGCCATCGCTGTCCGAGCCGTTGCTTTCCCAAACTACGGCAAACTTACCGTAGGAATCGATCGCGATCGCCGGATGAGTCTGGTCATGAGCCGTAAAGGTGTTGACAGAAAGTTCAGAACCAAGGGGGTTGGCATTCATAAAGCTTTTCTAGCGTGAGGCGGCAGGGCGAGAGTGAAGCCGCAACTTGATACCGAAGCGGCAGAATACACTGAAATGATAAAACACACGGAGGCAAACCAATACTCCACAGATAGAGTCATCGATCGAATTCTCGCCAAAAATGACTCTTCATGCAGCGTTAAATCTAATGTAGCTTTGCCAATTTTACAAGAGATAGCCGCGCTTTTCTCTTAAGATTTCTGTTGCTTTGAGCACATGAAGGCTTTAGTCAACTTTGGAATCTCAAACTGCGATCGAATTAAAGGTTGCAAGTTGATAAGTTTTTGTAACAATAGGCAATGGGAGTGAACCATCGCTAGAAGGTAATTGACGAATAGTTTTTCATTAGTCCTGACTCATTAGTCTTTACGGAGAGAACAGATCTGTGGCAGTCGAAACGATTGAACAGCGCTCAACATCAACATCAACCATTCGCAAGCCAGCGCCTCGATACAAGGTGCTGCTGCATAACGACGACGCAAATCCGATGGAATATGTCGTGCAGACTCTGATGAAAACGATCGGAGGTCTAACGATGCCGCAAGCCGTCAGTATCATGATGGAAGCGCACACTAATGGCATTGCCTTGGTAATCACCTGCGCCCAAGAACATGCTGAGTTTTACTGTGAAACCTTGAAAAATCACGGGCTAACCAGCACGATCGAGCCAGATGACTAGTGAGCTGATAGGTGAGCTGATAGGAGCTTTTCATTCCCGGACACTCTAGGCATCCACTTTGAAATCAAAATTTGATAAGTTAGCCTGCTATCCTGCGCCTTTCAGAATTTTGGCGCTCCTAGTTGTGCTGCTAGTGGGCTGGTTGCCGATCGCCATTCCGATCGCGCTGTTGATCAAAGACCCCAACACGGTGACTTTGCTGACGATGCCGCTGTTGTTTGTTGGCTTTTTGCTGCTGATCCCTTACTGGAGTAAATGGCTGCACCGCGATCGGCATATCTGGCAGACCTACGGGCTGGTGGCAACCCGACAGAACGGCATGGAGCTACTGCAAGGGCTGGCGATCGGGCTTTGCAGCCTGCTGTCGCTGTTTGTTTTGCAAGGCTGGCTGGGCTGGCTTCAGTGGCGATCGCCTTCGCTGACCTTGGTCACAGTCATCTGCGTGGGGGCTTTAGTCGGCTTGGGCACTGGCTTTGCTGAGGAGCTGGTGTTTCGCGGCTGGATTTTGGATGAGCTTCAGCGCGACTACAGCCTCAAAGCATCACTGTGGGCAGATAGCCTGATTTTTGCCATTTTGCACTTCATCAAGATCAAATCGCCGATCGCTGAGGTTCTCCGCACCTCGCCGCAGTTTCCAGGGCTGCTGCTGCTGGGGCTGACGTTAGTGTGGGCAAAGCGATCGACTCGCTACAAAAACAAGCTACTCCAGCATCGGGGGGAACTCTATCTGGGGCGCTTGGGACTGCCGATCGGGCTGCACGCTGGCTTGGTTTGGGGCTACTACATCATCAACGTGGGGCAGTTGATCCAGTACACCGGACGAGTGCCGCAATGGATGACTGGGATCGATCTCAATCCGCTGGCGGGTGGCATGGGGCTGTTGCTGCTAGGACTGCTGGCAATTTATATGGGCTGGCGATCGTGGCAGGCAGCCGAGCTAAGTTAGCACTGCATCGCTAACCGAAAAGTGATGTGCGTAAGGATTGCGAGGTAGGATGGCGATAGGGGCGATCGCGCTCTATAACTTTCTGAATCGCGCTCCTGATGGGTAAGTATGGTAAATCGATCGTATTCGGACTCTTTGCCGCCTGCGGTTAAACGAGCTGCCGGAGCCTTTCGGATGGCAGGCTGGGCTAGCTTTTGGATTCAAATTGTGCTGGGAGTAATCTCAGCAATTGTCCTAGCGTTCGCGGGATCTGGCTTGGGCAGAGCCACTACCACAACGGTTGCCCCAAACGGCGTTCCGGTTCGCAGCGTTAGCAGTCCGGAGACGGGGATTGGACTGTTGCTGGCAGTTCTCGGGCTGCTGGTGTTGTTTGCTGGTGCGCTTTGGGCTTTTCGCTACACTCGTTTCTCGCGCCGACTCAAGACTCTGGATGCTCAAACTCGCCCTAGACCAAGTAGTTTAATCCAGGCGCTCCGAATTGGCTTGATGATCAATCTGGTTGGGATGCTGTTCAGCATTTTTGGCGCACAGGCGATCGTCGGCTCTTTGGTCGGCAAGTCGGCGGCACAGGGCTTTGCGGTCTTTTCGGGCGGGTCGCTGAATTTCATTACGCCGCTGGATATTTTTTTGGTGCAAGCCAACACGAACACAATCATGGCGCACTTTGCTGGCTTAGTCGCGACGCTATGGCTGCTGCAATCGATGAATCGGCAGTAAGGCGCTACTTTCTGCCCTGGCGGAGACAGCGATCGCACCCTCCACAGTCTTGCATCGCTTCAGCCTCCTGACTGAACCCGAATGCCTTGAGCAAAAACGCCCAACGGCAGCTTTTTGTATAGAGATACTGCTGCATTTGAGCGGCAGCGTTGCGCTGTGTTTGGAGCGGAGTTGCAGCGATTCGCGATCTTAGATCACGCTGAATTTGGTAGTGAAATGGATCTTGCCAGGTGAGTTGTCCGGCACTGTGCAACAAGGCAAGCGCGATCGCCCCCTCTGGAAATTGCTGGGTGACAGCTTGAAGCGTCCCTTCGAGCGGTAGGCGACGGGCGATCGCCTCGGCTTTCTGCTGTTGTTGCTGCATCTGGCTTTGAAAAAACTGCTGTCGCTGGCGATCGGTCGCGTCCAAAATGCCCGTGGGTTCGCTGACCATCGTCAATGCCTCCGAGGGTTTGCCGTCGCGTCCCGCTCGCCCGACTTCCTGCACATATTCACTCAGCAGCAAGGGCGCGTGAAGCTGTACCACCCAGCGACAATCACTTTTGCTGATGCCCATGCCAAAGGCGCTCGTACAGACGACGAACTTTAACGCACCGCTCAGCCAAGCCGTCTCTAAACTGCGTCGCGATTCCGGCTTCAGTCCAGCATGGTAAGCCGCCGTTTTTAAGCCTTGCTGAGTGAGCCAGTCTGCTAGATCTTCTGCCTCTCGGCGAGTGCGGATGTAGACCAGTCCTGCCTGCTGCGATCGCGCCCGGATAAAGCGCAACAACCGCTGCCGTCGCTCTCGCGGAGTCCAGGTGATCTGCACTGCGAGGCTGAGGTTCGATCGATAGGGATTTTGGAGAAAGACTTGGGGGCGATCGAGCTGGAGTACCTGCTGGATTGTCTGCTGAGTCTGGGGATCAGCGGTGGCAGTAAATGCGGCGATCGGCAGCTTTGTGCCCGCTGGTTTGGACTGTTGGAGTGTCGATCGGGCGATGCCGAGGCGGCGATAGGTGGGACGAAAGCTATCGCCCCAGAGAGCCAGACAGTGAGCCTCGTCCAGGATCAGTCCGTTGATCAGCAAATGGGGTTGACAGAGCCGCTGCCAAACGGGTGGACTGAGCAGCGTTTCTGGCGACAGATAGAGCAGCCGCAGCTTTTGATTTTCGAGTTCCCAAAACGTTCGCTGCCGCTGCTGCGAAGATAGTTCACCATGCAGCAGGGCGGCAGGTTGGCGGCGCTGGCGCAAGTCTTGCACCTGATTTTCCATCAGCGCCACCAGCGGCGAAACCACTAGCGTGAGTCCCTGACTCAGCAGCGCAGGCAGTTGGAAGCAAATGGATTTGCCGCCGCCTGTTGGCATGA